>CAMJZF010000001.1 GCA_946410125.1 uncultured Prevotellaceae bacterium
CTCAAAAGTTTTGTGTCTAACTTTTGGGGTGCAGTTCAGATTGAGAGGGGGCTACCTTGTCCTCTCCTGTTCTCCTGTCATTTTTTTGGTAATTTGCGGGCAATTCACGGTAATTTGCGTGAAGCACAGCCAATAAACATTTCAATGTTGCTCTTATATATAGCAAGGCGTTACTTTTGCCTAAAAAAGAGCTCCTTGACATACTGCCACCCACATCTGATTCATGTGATTCATCCGATTCATGTGATTCATGTAATTCCTTTTCCTCCTTTGATTCCTTTGATTCCTTTAATTCCTTTTTGTCCCACCTGTCCCATCTGTCCCATATTTTTTTGGAGTTTTCTTGGTTTATCTTTGGGGTTCTTGGTTTGACAAAAACTGTGTTTAAAGCAAATTTCCTTGTGCTCTTGTTTGGGCTTTTGTTCTTGTGCCCTACCTGTCTCTCCTGTCTATTTCCAGACATGATGTACAAGAGTGACATATGTTCTTGTTCTCTCCTGTCTCTCCTGTCTAATTTTGATAATTTGCGGTCAATTCACGGTAATTTGCGTAGAAAAAACATGCGCAGCCCTGCCTCTCCCCTTGAGGGGGAGAACGAGAGGGGGCTGTGTGGCCTTGTGTGAGTTTGTGTTCTTGTGTCCTAACGGCGCCCAAGCAAATGTTTACTCAGGCAGTCTACACAACAAAACCGCCCCTGTAACGTTATATATAAACCAATGAAGCTTAAAAGGAATTATATTTTGTGCCTTATGGCATTGTGGGCTGTGGGCTGTGCAATGGCAAGCACCGCCGACACTATTGCTGTTGGTTATAGCGTGGGCATTACCCTCAACAGCGGCAACAGCGAACTGGCCCCCTACCACATTGCCAGCAACCGCCACGGCACACTCACCCAGCAACACTCTACCCTACTGTCGGCTGCATTGTGGCACGACATGGACACCACGCAACGGCTCTCGTGGGGTGCCGGTGCCGAGGTGTGGGGAGGATACAGCTCAAGCGTCGACTATGACCGCTATGATGCGAAAGCGGGCCTGATGACCGCCAACAGCCAGCACCCCGCACGGCTATGGCTGCAGCAGCTATGGATTGAGGGCAAGCACCGCGGAGTGTTTCTCACCGTTGGGCAAAAAAACATCGACCCGGGCCTTGTGAACCGCAGCCTGAGCAGTGGCGACCTGGTGATGAGCGGCAACGCCCGTGCCGCTTTTGGTGCCAGGGCGGGATTTATTAATTTCCAAAACGTGCCTTTCACCCGAGGATGGTTGCAGATTCGCGGCGAGTATGGATACTACCGCCACAACAGCAGTCCATGGCTCAAGCATCATTTCAACTACTACAACAGCTTTATCACCACTCACTACTGGTTCAACTACAAGAACATCTACTTCCGCACCAATCCTTCCAAGCCACTGGTGCTGACCATCGGTGCGCAGGCGGCATGCCATTTTGCCGGCACGGTCACCTATTACAACAGTGGTGAAATTGTCAACGTCGTTAAGATGAAGCCCACTCTAAAGTCGTTTTGGAGGGCACTATTTGCCGGCAGTGGTGGCGAGAGCCTTGGCGACCGCGTGTATGTGCAAGGCAACCATGTAGGTTCATGGGACATCGCCCTCGACTACCGCATGACAAGTGGCGACAAGGTGCGGGGCTACTACCAGTCGTTGTGGGAAGACGGCTCGGGCATTGGCATGATGAATGGCTTTGACGGCCTGTGGGGACTGGAATATCGCAGTTCCCGTCACGGCATTATCACTGGCGCGGTTATAGAATTCCTCGACCTGATGAACCAAAGTGGAGCCATTCATTTCGACCATAAATACAAAACCGAGACAGGAGATGGCCAGCCCAGCGAGATTGAAGCTTCGGCAACCGGAAGCGACGACTACTACAACAACTACTGCTACAACGGCTACCAGAACCGAGGCATGTCGATAGGCTCGCCAATGGTAAAATCGCCAATCTACAACACCGACGGCTACATGCGTTTTACCGACAACCGTCTGCGCGGCTTTCATCTAGCTATTATGGGCGAGATTGGCAGTCAGGTGAGCTACAGGGCAATGCTCACTTGGCGCAAGTCGTTTGGCACACCGCTTCTTCCTCGCCGGGAGCCCCTGACCGCCACCTCAATGATGATTGAGGCGACCTACACCCCACGCTGGCTGCATGGGCTGGAGCTCAAGGCTCAGCTGGCTCACGACCACGGCAAGCTTTACGGCAACAACACCGGAGCCATGCTGTCGATATTCTACAACGGTAATTTCACTCTGAGATGAAACAACGACTCGCACACATCATCCTGCTCACCATTGCCCTGCTGGCACTGGGCGGCTGCACTAAAAACAATGGCGACATAGGCTACTGGTTTGGCCTGTGGCATGTCGACTCCATAGAGATTGACGGCGAGCCCGATGCAGGCTACGACGGCAACTACTACTTCATGTTTCAGGGCAAAGTGTTTTGTGTAAGATATGTCTTTGAGCAAGAACACCTGTCGCGTGAAGCCTATGCACGATGGGAAGAGAGCGCCGACAAGCAACACGTCACCATAAGTTTTGCCGACGACAATTACCTGCCATTCTTTGGCAATGACATTCCGGGCAACTACTTCTCGAGAGTGAATGTGCTGAAGGTCGACACGCTCTCGGCAGGGGCAATGGTGCTGCACCACACCCTCGACGACGGCCGCCTTGTCACCTACCGCCTCACCCACTGGGATTAAGGAACAACACACTCTTTAAGAGAGAGAAAACCCCGCAAGGTGGCATCCTCACGGGGTTGATTCTTTTTTAGCCTAATTGGTCGACAACGGCATTAGGGAGTCACCACTGTTCCTATATTCTCGCCGGCGATTACCTTGCGCAGGTTGCCTTTCACGTCCATGTTGAAGACATGGATGGGAAGGTGGTTCTCCTTGCACATCACTGTGGCGGTCATGTCCATAACTTTCAAGCCACGGTTGTAAATCTCGTCGTAGGTGATGGTGTCAAACTTTGTAGCAGTTGGATCCTTCTCGGGGTCGGCGGTATAGATGCCGTCAACGCGGGTGCCCTTGAGCATTACGTCGGCTTCCACCTCGATGCCGCGCAACGCGCTGCCGGTGTCGGTGGTAAAGAACGGATTGCCGGTACCGCACGACATGATAGCCACCTTGCCCTGCTCCATAGCTTCGATAGCACGCCACTTGGTGTACTGCTCACCCACGGGAGTCATGGCAATGGCAGTGAAAACCTGGGCTGGCTGCCCCTTGGCCTCAAGAGCCGACGACAGGGCAAGCGAGTTGATTACCGTTGCGAGCATCCCCATCTGGTCGCCCTTGACACGGTCGAAGCCCGCAGCAGCCCCCGACAGACCGCGGAAGATGTTGCCACCGCCAATCACGATGGCCACCTGCACGCCGGCATCTACTATTTCCTTGATTTGCTCGGCATAGTCGTCAACACGCTGGCGGTCGATGCCGTAACCCTGATTTCCCATGAGCGATTCACCGCTCAGCTTCAACAGAACTCGCCTGTATTTTGTTTCCATAGTTATTGTGTGTTTATTATTATGCTTCAAGCGAAGCAACATTCATTAAGATGAAAAAAAGTTGGACAAAGCGACAAGTCGCCATGTCCAACATTCATATTGTTAACCAAAATCTCACAAGAATAAGTTATTTTGCGCCGAGAGCTTTAGCACGCTCAATTTGAGCATCCATTGAACCGGGACCATAATACTTGGTCTCAATCTGCTTATAGATGGCAAGCTCTTCGTCATATTTCTTAAGGCTGTGAAGAACATTAGCCTTCTTTAGCATGAACGAAGGAACATAGCTCTTGTTATCGCCGGCAAGCTTAATAGCCTTGTCGTAGGCCGAAACTGCCTTCTCAAGTTGCTTTGCGTTTACATAGCAGTCGCCAAGCAACGATTGCGAAGCGGGTCCAACCACCTTGCCCTTGGGCGAATAGTCCTCAAGATATTTCAGGGCTTTCTTGTTGTCACCCTGTGCATAGAGGATGGTTGCGGCCTTAAGCTTAGCGAGGTTTCCTGCCGCGTTGCTGTAGTTCTTTGCCACCTTTTCATATCCCTTGAGAGCTGCAACAGAGTCTTGCTTCATGATAAGCTCGGTGTCGGCCTTGGCAAGCTCATTGTTGGCCTTCTCAAGATTTGGTCCATAGATAAATTTAAAGTATCCCCAAATGAGGAGAGCGATAATAAGAACGGCCATTACTGTCCAGTAAATCACGTTCTTGTGTTGCTCAAATTTCTGCTCGATACCCGATAATGAGTCATTAAATTCCTCAAGTTTGGTACGGGTTTCTTGGTTTTTCTTTTTTGCCATAATATGTATAAAATCAGTGTTTTTAATTCCGCTTTTTATTTTTGCGGTGCAAAAGTAATAGATATTTGCCTAATATAAAAGCAAATCGCAAAATTAATTCAAAAAATCGTCAAAAAAAACCATATTGGCGTCTCCACATCAGCCCCCTCTCAACTTTTTTCAAACGATTAATGACGATTAAAAACTAAATACTTAGATGCATGAAGCGTAGCCATTCGGCTTTAGGTCATTAAGAACAATTGAGAGGTGGGCTTGTATTTACTGAGAACTACTTAACCGTCAGTTTATTGCCATTCATGCGGTTCATGTATTGCTGGACGAGAGCTTTGAGTCGCAGCTCCAAGTCGCGCTCAATGGCGGTCTTGCCCTTGAGATTGTGGCGGAGCATTGGATCGCTCTTGAAGTCGTAGAGAGCCTTCACCCTCTCCCCATCGTGCTGTAGCATGTAAGAGCCTTTAAGGTACTGGTAGATGCCGTTGTTGTAGCTGAAAGCCCAGGTGTCGCCGGCGGGCATGTTCATCACGTCGCAGCCAAATGCAAGATAAGGCTCGTCGTAGTGAAGGATGCCCAAGATGGTGGGCATAATGCTCGCCTGCTGCATCACCACATCGTCGCGCACAGCAGCCGCCACACTGCCGTCGGGGGTGAAGAAGGCGATAGGAATCGAGTAAAGCCCAAGGTCGGTCTTATACACCTCGTGCGTGGTCTGGTTGGTGTGGTCGGCAACAAGGACAAAGAGGGTGTTGTGGTACCACGGCTGACGCGAGGCACTCTCAAAGAAGCGGCGCAACGCCATGTCGGTATATCGCACGCACTTGTGAATGGGCTGCCCACCTTCGTCGGGAAACTGTTGCTCAAGTTGTTCGGGCACCGCAAACGGGTGGTGGCTCGAAGCAGTGAACACCGTAGCCATGAAAGGCTCTTTATAGTCGTTGATCTTGTTCACCATGAATTGCAGGAACGGCTCATCCCAAATAGCCCACATGCCGTCGTAGTCACGGTCGCCGTTGAAATGCTTGTCGGCATTAAACTCGGTGCGACCCAGGTAATGCTCATAACCCGTGGCGCGGGCAAACGCCTGAAAGCCCATTGAGCCGTTCTGCGCCCCATGGAAGAAGGCTGTGGTATAGCCCTTCACATCGAGGTAGCTCGCCAGGCCGCTAAGGTCGTTCATCGATGCCGGCGTGAGGAAGAAAGGCTCTATCATCATGGGAATGCCCGAGAGTATCGACGGCATGGCATCAATGCTCTTGCGTCCGTTGGCAAAGCTGTACTTGAAAGTAAGCGACTGGCTCAGCAACGAGTCGACAAATGGGGTATAACCCTTGTAGCTGCCGCCGTCAAGGTCATGGTTGAAGAAGCCAGTATACTCTTTGCCATAGCTCTCCACGATGATTACCACCACATTCTTGGGCGTGAACGAAGCCGAGTCGCTGGGCTGATGCACTGGAGTATATATCGATTCCAACTTGGCCTCGTCGGTAAAATAGTGCGGGTCGTGATACACGTTCTTGCCCAGAGTGCGCAGTATTGAGAATGGGGTGTTGAGCACCAAGGCGGCGTCAACGGGGCGGTCAACATACTGGTTGGCATTGCTCACGGTAATGGGGCGCACCGCATGTGCCAAGCCTCCGCGCATACCGCCTATCACGGCAGGAATCATCGCTACCAGGCTCACCAGCATTGCCACATAGTATCGCCAGCTGCGGCACTTGCGCGATTCAAGGCGCGGCATTACATAGAGCTTCCACATGAGCCACACCAGCACTAAGGCAAGCAGCACAAGATACCAGTGACGAAGCATTTCGGTGCCAAAGATTCCCGCGAGATTACCCTCATGGCTGAACTCGCTGAACACCGTGCTGGTGGTGCGACGGCTGGTGTACTGGAAATACACCGCATCCATCAGGTTCATGACGAGTGCAATGGTGTTGACAATGACAAAGATCCACTTGCACACCTTGTGATAGCCCAGCCGCTCCTTCAAGTGCAACGGCAAGAGCATGAGCACGATGTAGAGCACACAGGTGTACATGATTGCCGAGGAGTCGAACATCACTCCCCCTTTAAATGCCGTCATAAGCCCGCCTGCGTCAAGCCCCTGCGAGAAAATGCTGTAATTCTCAAGCAGATAAGCCACACGGGCAATAAAGTAGACTACATAGGCTATAAACAGGTTGCAAACTACCGCTACCAGCGGTGCAAATGGCGATGTCAATATCTTGCGCTTCATATTTATTAGTATAATGATTTTTTTTGTGGGGAGATTAGCGGCGACTGTTGCGACGCATCTCGGCAGCCTCCTCGTCGGTCATGCCAAAGGGCTCGTTGTTCTGTTTCATCTTGCGCCAACGGGCTTTCTCTTCTTTGGTCCACCCCTTGAATTTATCGTTTTTCTTCTTGTTCTTCACCGTGGCATTTTTCTTGGCCACATCTTGAGGAACATCGCGGTTGCCACGGCGCAACTGCGCGGCCTCCTCGTCGGTCATTCCAAAGGGTTCGTTATATCGATTATTGTTATCAAGCCCTCGTGGGACATCCTCACCCGAATTTTCGGCTTCCTCTTTCTTGCCGCCGAAGAAGCTGTTGTCGTCATCATCGCCATCATCGGTCGAGAAACTCTCGATGTCGTCTTCATCATCATCGCTCAACGAGAAAGACGTTACATCGCTATTTTTATCGAGCGAGGGCTTGATGACATATTTATATACTGCCCAACTGCCAACGCCAAGAAGTGCCAACGCCAAGATGACAATCAGGGCGATGATGCCGCCCTTCGATTTCTTGCGAGGCAAGGGTGCCACATTAGGGGCGTAATACCCGGCAGGTCCCTGTTGATAAGGCATGGGTGAAGGTGGTGGAGCCTGCTGGTAGGGCATGTGCGGAGGTCCTGCCTGAGGCTGGACGGGTGGTGCCTGCTGATATTGGGGCTGCTCAACTGGCCGGGCACAGCCAGGGCAGAACCGAGCGCCCGCCGGTATCTCACTGCCACAATAGTTACATCGTGAAGTATTCATGGTTAAAATTTTTGATAATTATTTCTACTCCACAAATATATACATAATTCGGGAATTATAAGCCAGTCGAAATAAAGAAATTGTTTTTTTCTTATAGACCGACACCTTTTTTGACAGACCGACAAACAGTTAATTTGCCTTAGATACCGTTTTTGTCAAACCAAGAAAACCAAAGAAAACCAAAAATAAGAAAAACAACTGATTAATCTGATTTTAATATTTCAAACCAATATAACAAAATAATTAGACAGGAGAGACAGGAGAGACAGGAGAGAACAAGAGAACACAAGAGAATCATGTCACTCTTGTACATCATGTCTGGAAATAGACGGGAGAAACAGGAGAACACAAGGTAGCGTCGCAAAAAGGTGGAGCAGGCTGTAAGACGAAGACTTGTCTCCTTGCGCAGCCAGCCTCTCCCCTTGAGGGGGAGACCGAGAGGGGGCGGCCTGTTAGTTTTTAATCGTAATTCATCGTTTGATAAAAAAATTGAGAGGGTGCTGATGTATTTTTTTCTATATTTGTGTGATTTTTTTGAGAGCCGTGCGTCTAATGGTCAGAAATCAGTTTTAAAACATCAAAAAAATGAACGATTTAGAAAGCAAATTTGCTCAAACCATCAAGCAGAACAAGAGCACCATCTACACCGTGTGCTACATGTTCTCGCGCGATGCCGACGAGGTGGCCGACCTCTTCCAGGAATCGGTCATCAACCTGTGGCGGGGTTTCGAGAAGTTTGAGGGCCGCAGCGATGTAAAAACGTGGATTTACCGTGTGGCACTCAACACCTGCATCTCGCTCGACCGCAAGAACAAGAAACGCCGCAACGCTACCGAGCCACTGGAAATGAACATCAATCTCTTTGAGGATCACGACGAAGACACGCGTCAGGTCGACATGCTGCACCGCCGCATCAGCCGTCTGAAGCCATTCGACCGCGCCATAGTGCTGCTGTGGCTGGAAAACATGCCCTATGAGGAGATTGGCCAAGTGGTGGGAATATCTACCACCAACGTGAGCAGCCGCCTCTACCGCATCAAAGAACAACTTAAAAAAATGAACGACTAAAACTCTCAAAATTATGGACTTCGAACTTGACGAAATGCGCCAACAAATGGCGATACTGAAAAATAAACTCGAGAAACAGACGATAGTTGACGAACGCATTATCCGCCGTGCCATCAAGCACAGCGCGAGCACAATCAACAAGCGATATCTCGTCATTTCTATCATCGCATTAGCCATGATACCCTACGGTTACTGGGCTTTTGTAAAACTAAATGGACTATCGATACCACTGTGGATTGCTTCGTGCGTGATGATGCTCTTGGTAGTGGGCTTCTGCTTCTTCAACGGACGTGCCATGCGCGACCCGCTGCTTGCCGAAGGCAACCTGCACGACACCTTACACCGCGTGGTTGCTGCCAAGCGCCGCGACAACAACTGGCAGTGGTTCGGAATACCCACAGTTACAGCTTGGACAGTATGGGTAGGATGGGAAATGGCTCAGAAGATGGGTGCCGAGCACTTCAAGTTTTTCATGCCATTCTTCATCATCTGCATCGTGGCAGGAATCATCATAGGACTCACTGTGCACTTCAAGACTCAGCGCCACTTCCGCGACATCATCGAGCAAATCGAGGATGCCGAAGGCGAGAAATAAAGCTCTCAGGAAAAAATCAAAACCTCAGGCTCAGCTTAGCGCCATCGTCGTTCACAGTTAGTGAGGCGATGGCGCCTTCTACTATAGGAACGTTGCGCTGAATGTGCCCTATCGGGAAGTTGAAGGCTACGGGATAGCCGTAGGGGGCAACCATGTCGTGAATCATGTCGGCCATCGCCGTGGTGTCCTCACCGCGATGCTTGGTGAACTGCCCAACGACAAGCCCGGCAAGATTGGGCAAGATGCCAGCCAGACGCAGGTGATAGAGCAGCCGCTGCACCTGATAGACCTGTTCCGACACATCCTCAATGAAAATAATGTGTCCGGGCTTGATGAGATTAAAGGGCGTGGCAAGCAAGCCCATGAGCACCGCCAGATTGCCGCCCGTTATGGTGGCTGTGGCACTGCCGTGACGGTTGTGACAATGGGCAGGCACATGATATTCAGGCAACTTGCCGCAAGTCATGATATCGTAATTGATGCGGTTAATCTCGTCGTCGATGCCATAGAGGGTGAGGTGCTTGGCCATGGGCGAGTGAATGCTCACCACGCCGGCACGGTGCCATGCGGCATGAAGTGCCGAGATGTCACTAAAGCCCACTATCCACTTGGGATGCGTGGCGATATAGTCAAGGTCAAGATGCTCCAGCAACTGCACTGCTCCATAGCCCCCACGGCTGCACAGGATGGCTTTCACCTCGGGGTCGCGAAGGGCACGGTCTAAATCGTTAAGCCGGTTCTTCCACGACGCGCTTTGGGTGATTACACCATAGCTATTGTATTCCTCCCTGCAATGCTCGCCCTGCACGGGCACAAATCCCCATTGCTCAAAGGCGCTTACGGCACCGTCGACCCTTTCGGAAAGCACCGTGCCCGATGGCGACACAATGGCTATCTTGTCGCCTGGTTTTAAAAAAGGAGGAATTATCATTGTGGATAGGATAGGAGTGGCTAAGAGTGACTATGAATGGCTATGAGGTGATTGTGCATTGAGCATTGTGAATTGTGCTTTGTGGATTACCGTTGGTCGGCACCCCACAGGAGCTTGTCGCGCAGGGTGGTGGCAAAGTTGTGGTCATGCTTTTGGATAACGGTGAGTTTGTAAGGCGCTTGCGCTATCTTCACCGTGCTGCCGCTGGGCAGAGTCATCGCCATGCCGTCGACACTCACCTGAATCCACTTGGCACGGGTGTTGATAGTTACCTCTATCACCGAATCGTCGCCAACGACGATGGGCCGCATGTTGAGCGAGTGAGGCGAGATGGGCGACAATGCCAGGCAGCTTGTCGAGGGGTTAATGATGGGCCCGCCCACGCTCATGTTATAGGCGGTAGAGCCCGTTGGAGTGCTTATTACCAGTCCGTCACCCTTGTAGGTGGTGAGCATGGTGCCGTTAATTGTCGTGGGCATCGAAATCATTGATGTGGTGTCCTGGCGCAGGATTGCTATCTCGTTGAGGGCTATAACGTTGTTGCATGGCTTGCCATTGATTTCCACCAACTGGAGCATGGTGCGCTGCTGCAAGCGGCAATTGTTCTGCTCTATAGAGGTTATCATTTCCTTAGCTTCGTTGAGGCGACAAGCGGTGAGATAGCCCAGATGGCCGGTATTGATGCCCACCACAGGGATGCCGCGCGATGCCAGCAGTGCCGCTTTGCCCAAGAGGGTGCCGTCGCCGCCAATGCTCACTGCCAGCTCGGCTCCTCCAAAGTTTTCCAAATCAAAGGTTGCAGCCCGGCCCAAGTCGATGCCTAACGAAGTGACATAGGCCGCAAAGTCGCTCTCCACGCTTAGTGTGTGAGATTCTTGCAAGTAACCCACAAAGTCGCTCAGCAGTGACTTGTATTTCTCTTGATACCTATTTCCAAATAAAGCTATGTTCATAGTGCTTTAATAATGCGTTTCGAGTGAAGAAAAATTTGTAAAAAACGTTGAAAAATATTTTTTAAGTGCTATAATGTTTTCATTTCTCACTCTTTTCTTTTACTTTTGTGACTTGTTAAAGTAGAATACTTTAATTTTTAGACGGCAAATATAGTAATTTTTGCCCACATTTATGCACTAACAAGAGAAAACAACACGTTATAAAAATACAAGTCACAGAATTTTATGGTAAATTTAAGTGTAAACGTAAATAAAATAGCAACGCTGCGCAATGCGCGCGGTGGAAATATGCCCAATGTGCTGCAGGTAGCACTCGACTGCGAGAAGTTTGGTGCCGACGGCATTACCGTTCATCCACGTCCCGACGAACGGCACATCACACGTGCCGACGTTTACCAGCTACGCCCTGCAGTGCACACCGAATTCAATATCGAAGGCTTCCCCGATGAGCGATTCATGGAAATCGTGCTTCAGGTAAAGCCACATCAGGCCACCCTTGTGCCCGATGCACCCAATGTGCTCACCTCGTCGCAAGGATGGCCCATTGAGGAAAACCGCGACTTCCTGTGCGACATCGTCGACCGCCTCAAGGAGGCCGGCATCAGGGTGAGCATCTTTGTCGATGCACTTGAGGAGCGAGTGCGTCAGGCGGCAAGCGTGGGAGCCGACCGCGTGGAGCTTTACACCGGCCCCTATGCCGAGATGTTCACCACCAACCCCGAGCAGGCAGTAGAGCCTTACCACAAAGCGGCTCTCGTGGCCCACAGCGTGGGGCTGGGATTGAATGCAGGCCATGATCTTAACCTGCTCAACCTAAAGTATTTCAAGGACAACGTTCCTTATCTCGACGAAGTGTCGATAGGACATGCCCTGATATGTGACGCCCTATACCTGGGTCTTGAAAACACCATCGCAGCCTACCGCAAGTGCCTGCGCGACTAACTGAAATTAATAACCACAAAATAATAATCTAAGCATCATGGCATTACTTAGCATGATAGTAGCCCAAGTGGCAACTCAAGGCGCCCAGAGCGGCGCTGTATCAACGGCAATCTCGGTGTGGAACCTCACTCTCAAGGGTGGCTGGCTCATGATACCACTGGCATTGCTGCTGCTCGTGAGCATTTACATTTTCTTCGAACGACTGTTTGCTACAAGTCGCGTTACCAAAACCGACTCTACTTTCCTTCAGAACATCAAGGACCTGATTCAGGCAGGCAAAATCGACGAGGCTAAGCAATTGTGCAATAACACCAACACCCCCTACGCCCGCATGATTGAGAAAGGCGTGTCGCGCATTGGCCGCCCCATGAACGACGTGCTCGTGGCCATCGAGAACGTGGGTAACATGGAAATCGCCAAGATGGAAAAAGGCTTCAACTGGCTCGCCACCACCGCTGCCGGCGCTCCAATGATTGGATTCTTGGGTACCGTTACCGGTATGGTGCAGGCTTTCTACTCTCTCGCCAGCGCAGGCCAGAACAGCAACGTGAGCATTCTCGCCAGCGGTATCTATGAGGCGTTGATGACCACCGTTGCAGGTCTTGTAGTGGGCATTCTGGCACTGTTTGCCTACAACTACCTCACCTCACGAGTTAACAAAATCATGAACCGCCTCGAGGGCAACACCATGGAGTTTATGGACCTCTTGAACGAGCCCGCCCAAGCTCCCAAAAAGTAGTATCAGGCTATGGCACTAAAGAGACAACACAAAACATTGTCGATGTTTAGCATGGCTTCGATGACCGATGTCATCTTCCTGCTGCTCATCTTCTTTATGGTGACTTCAACCTTCGTCTTCCCATCGGCGATGGAGGTGAACTTGCCACAAAGTAGCCAGCAGACCGCCATCAAGCCCACTACGCGCATCTTCATCGACAAGGACATGAACATGTTTGCCACTCAGGGCGACTCTATCACAGCCGGCGACCTCAAGCCGCTGCCTGCCGACCAGCTCTACGGCTTCCTGCAGGCTGTAAAGCAGAGCGACCCCACTCAGTTTGTCGCCTTGCATGCCGATCAGGACGTGCCCTACGGCAAGATTGTCGACATTCTCGACAAGGGTTCGAAGGTGGGCATCAAGGTGGTGCTTGCCACCAAGCCCGCAAGCGACAGCTATGCCAGTCCCGAACCCGAACCTGAATCCGCATCAGAGCCTCAGGTTGAAGGCACTACTACAGTGACCGAGATTCCCGCCGGGCAACCGGCACCGCAGGTGGGCAATGCGCCTGAGCCTGTGACTACCGTCACCGTGCAATAATCAAAACAACGACTTAAATGGCTAACAATAACGACAATAGAAATAAAGCTCTCTCGCTGCTCCTCACCTTGCTGATGGGTGCCGGAATCGTAGCGTTGCTGCTCTTCACGAGTCTGCACTACGATTATCCTCCCAAGGATGCCGAGCTGCAGCAGCTGCTTCAGGACTCTATCGTCTTTGGCGGTGAAGAATATGTCGCGCTGGGCGACCTACTGGAGCCTGTCAACAGCGATGACATGGCTCCCAACGGCGAAGACACTCCGCAAGAGAATGAAGCGGTCGACGACGACTCCCCACAGGACGTGGGGCAGAACGACCTCAAGGACCAGGGAGCCATTGATGAGCCTCCCAAGCCGCAAGTGGCGCGCACCCAAGAGTCGCCCATGAAGGTTAAGGAGCAACAGCCCAAGAAGCCACAAGCCGAGAAAAAGACCGAGCAGCCTGCTCCTGCGCAAAAGAAAGCCAATCCCAAGGAACAGACAGCTCCCAAAAAGACCGAGAACCCCAAGCCGGCAACTCCTGCCCCACCAAGCGAGGCGAGCAACCGCATCAAGAATGCCTTTGGCAACAAGGGTGGCTCAGGCAGTGGCAAGCAGGGCTCGCCCAACGGTTCAGAGAACAGCAGCACCGTGGGGCGGCCTGGAGTGGGTGGTCTCGACGGTTACACTCTGGCCTATTTCCCCACTGCAAAATGTCCAGGTCCTGGAACAGTGGTGGTAAGGGTAACGGTGAGTCCCACAGGACATGTGAGCAACGCCACGGTAACCGGTGGCTCGCTGCGTTCCAATTCACGCGCCTGCGGCATCTGCCTGAACCTTGCACGCCAGTCGCGATTCAGCGTCCCCAAGGGCCAGAACATAGAACGCTCAGGCACCCTCACTTACACTATCAGGTAGTGAAGAGGGAAGAGGGAAGAGAGAAGAGAGAAGAGAGAAGAGAGAGGAGAGAAAACGCTGCCAAATCAATTTGACAGCGTTTTTTTTGTTGACCTTCACTATTATATATGTCGTGCATGCTGAAGTCTATCCACATGCTTCTTTACTCATGTCTGCAATCATTCTTTCGATTACTTCCTTCATCTTTGGCACATCTTGTTGCACAGTCAGGAACACGACATCGGTGTCAATCTCGAAGTAGTGGTGGACTATTTTGTCTCGCATGCGCATAACGCCGCTCCAATAGACTTCGGGATATCGAGGCAACAGCTGACCATGTGTCAGCTTTTCAAGTCCCTTCACAGCTTCACCCAAGGCTATCAAGTTCATACATATAGCATCAAGGCGCATCATGCCTCCTGGCGAACAAAGCAGTTCGTTTGGGTCAGTGACCACAGAGGCACGTTCCAGAATAGTTTCGATAGCCTTGCGAATCTTCAGCAAGCTGTCCATTACAATCTCATGGTCAAACATAGACACCCTCCTCCTGTATGCGTTGTTTTAGAAGACTGTTCATGCCGTCACGGATGCGCACCAAATCGACTCGACTTTCAAGAAGCTTCTCCAAGTCGGTCTGAATAAGGTCGAGCGTGAGTAGCGTCGGCACACGTCCCTCATAGCACACGTCCACATCGCTGTCCTCATTATGCTCATCACGAGCAACTGAACCAAAGATGCCCAGACGTGTCAGCCCATACTTGCTCTGTGCCGTAGGCTTGTAGAGGCTCAGCAGGTGCAGTATTTCACTCTTCGTCTTCATATATTGCTTCGTTTTTATAGTTTAACGTTGCAAATTTATAACTTTTTTGTGAGATAATGTTCGTTTTGCTATCACCTTTTGGTTATTATTAGGTAAACATGGCTCACTTTGCATACCCTGCTTGGTTCGTTCTTACAGATTTAAATTATTTTGTCAAGAACTTGCTGTTGATGTAGGCATTGAACTGGTCGCGGTAGCTGTCGCCAATGGGAATGTCGATGTCCTCGCCAAGCACAATGCGGTTCCTGCTCACTTCTTTTATCTTCTTGAGGTTAACGATATAAGAGCGGTGCACACGCATGAAGCTGTTCTTGGGCAAGCGTTCTTCCATCTTCTTCATGCTCAACAGCACAATGATGGGGCGTGAATTGTCCTCAAGGTAGATGCGCAGATATTCGCTCATCGCCTCCACATAGCGGATGTTACCAATGTTGATGCGCACGATTTTATATTCCGTCTTGAGGAAAATGGCGTCATCTTCATCAATTTGGCTAACTTCCTGCAACTTGCGCTGTGCCTCATAACGCTTCCTTACCTTCTCGGCGGCACGCAGCATCTCATCAAAGCCAAAGGGCTTGAGAAGATAGTCAACGGCATTAAGTTCGAAACCCTTGACGGCATACTCACTATAGGCAGTCGTAAACACCACCATTGGTGGATTATCGAGCGACTTGACGAAGTCAAGGCCATTGAGTTCGGGCAAGTTGATGTCGCAGAACATGGCGTCAATTCTTTCTTTTTCAAGCAACAAGCGTGCATCAACAGCACTCTGGCATGAAGCCACCAGCTCCAAGTAAGGGATTTTCTTTATAAAAGCCTCCATTTGCTGCAATGCCAGAGGCTCATCATCGATTATAATGCAACTAATCATTTTTTGGGGTCCTTTATTAATTATGCTTTGAATATTTTGAATTAGCTATTTCAAGATGGGGCGCCTGTCTTGACAGGAATGTCCATTTCTATAGCATACTCCTCTACACCGTCGTTGATAGTGAGAGTGTAATTGTTGCCAAACATAAGGTCGAGGCGACCCTTGATGTTAGAAAGTCCCACACCGCTGGCTTCGTTAACAGCCTTGGCACTATCCGACTTGATGTGCTTGCTGTTGCGGCAAGTGTATTGAAGCCGGGTCTCACCGTTATCACTTGTGTAAACATGCGACTTGATGTCGATAAACGATTCCTTGTTGGGACACACGCCATGCTTAAAGGCATTTTCCACAAAAGAAATGAAAATCAAAGGCGGAATCCAAATGCCCTTGCCGTCATCATTGTTGTTGACGGTAAATCTTAACTTATCGTTAAAACGGATGCGCATAAGCCTTACATAGTTCTCCATGAACTCTACCTCCTGATAGGCAGGGACATATTCGTGATCGCTCTCATACAGGATATACCGCATTAGCTTCGACAAGTCGATGATGCACTTTTGAGCTTTCACAGGGTCTATATCCACAAGGGCATGGATGTTGTTGAGAGTGTTCATGAAAAAATGCGGGTGAAGCTGATAGCGAAGCTGAACAAGGCTCTGCTTCAGGTTCTCTTTCTCAAGCTCCTCCAACTGCTTGCGCGCTCCAATCGACAGGAAATAGAACTTGATGCCTATGTTGGTGCCTATGCCAAAGAGGAACAGCACCATCGATATAATATCGTGACGGCGAATGGGAGGAGGTGCCACAGGCTTCATATTTTCACCAGGCGGCGCAGGCGGCATCTTGGCGCCAAAGTCTATTTCGCTTGGCTTTGGTGAAACCTTGCCGGCTCTATTCATCGATTCATTTAAAATGCGCGGTGGCTGGCTGGGACGGCCGTTGCATTGATACAGCATGAACACGCAGGCAAGTGCCACCACCCCCAGGAAATAGTACCACGGTTTGTGCTTGTAGACAAGCAATGGAGCAATAAACACATCGTGAATGGCAAAGGCAATGACATAGACGATAATTGCTTTCCAACTGTTAAGCAAATCATGCCACAGAAACTCGGTGTCATCAATTTCGTGGCCATGAAACAGTGTGCTCACTGTGGGTGCCAGGAGAATAATGAGCAGCAATATCGCATAAACCAGATATTCAATCCTATGTAACCGCTTTTTCTGTTCCATTGACGTTGATTTTTTATAAATTGCCTGGGGTGAAACTGTATTATTTATATTACATGCCCTACAAAGTTACTATTTATTATAAAAAATTTCAACCATTTTCAGCAAAAAAAAGAAAATCATCAGTCAATGCTACATTACCTCACCTTAACGGCACTTCTCAATTTCACGCAAGAGGCACAGTTTTACACAAAGTGTAACTAAATGCCGAGCCGGTGATAAGAAAACTCGTTACTTTTTTGTTTGAAATAGATATTTGTTATAATTTTGCAAGTGAATTAAAGCCTAATAGCCTATTAGGCCCTATTTGAGTAGGTTCTTTGAAAGAACATGAAAAAAATGACTATCAACAACCAAAAAACTTGTATATGAGTATCAAATGCCCTAACTGTGGTCAGACTTTGCCCGACGATTCAGCATTCTGCAACCGTTGCGGCAGTCGCATCGACCTTGACGGTAGCAATAGCCGTCGCAACCGTGAACGTGATTATGAAGACTGGAGCGATGACCCTCAGCCCAGGGAGCATCGCTACGACTCCAAGAAGAGCAACAATAAAACCCTGTGGGTGGTAATAGGCATTGCCGTAGCGGCTTTCATCGCCATTTTTGCCATCAACAAGATGTTCTTCAGCGGCAACAACGACAATAGAGATGCCGAGCCCGTGAGCATTGTCGACAACAGCAACAGCGCTGCTGCCGATGCCCTGCAACGTGCCCTCACCGACAACAACTATGTGGGCGACGGTGCCCGCATCGTCTATGCCATGCGCATCTCGGGGAGCGAGCCTGGCAAGAACGACAAGATTATAGGTATCACACATGGCGATTCGTTCTACAAGCTATATGAACTGCTGCAAAATGGCGAGCGTTGGACCATCGACCCCGAGCACATCAAGACTATCAACACCACGGGATGTGATGTGTCGTTCGACCAAGACAAGCTCAAGGCAGGTGTCGACATGGTGCCTCAGGCTCCAGAAATAGGCGGCAAGAAATACTTCTATTATGCTTATCTGAGCCAGCCCAGCGGCAACACGAGCATGGCAAGCGTGGTGATGAACCTCTATGACCTGGAAAGCCGCACCATCACCTCAACAACCTATGAAGGTACTTTCCAAAACGTTAACGGCGAGCAAGCCATCGTGTGCAACCCCGCCAGCGGCTCAAGCGAGACAGTGAAGTGGATGAACGAGCAAGCACGCAACTTCATTCGCATCTTGAGTCTCAAGGGCTATGAAGAAAAGCCGGTTGAGGAACAAAAGCCTGTAGAACAACCTGTAGAACAGCCTCAGCAAGTCACCGAGCAGCCGACCGAGCAGCCTCAACCCGCAGCTTCAAGCATTGGTGAGGAAAAAGACAAAGACACCCCAATGTTCAAGAAAGAAGACATTGTAGAAACCAAGCAGGCGGGCAACTACAAGGTGTTCCGTCTCAAGGACGGCAGCGTAGTGCGCTATGACCGCTCTACCGGCAAGAACACCAAGATACATCAAGGTGGTGCCGAAGCCATTGGCTTTGAAGATACCGAGAAAGGCATCCTCAACATTCGCAAGAGTGATGGCAGCCGTGAGCAAATTAACCTCAACAACGGCCAGAAAACCTCTAAGCCAGCTTCTGCCACAAAACCTGCCGAGACCAAAGGGGAGACAAAGCCCCAGACACAACCTTAATGGATTTTATAACGCTTGAAAACATAATGGCACGCGATGAGAAAAGCATCTCGTCGCGTGCTTTATATTTACTGCAACAGCCTCTTGTAGAACAGCTTATCGCAATGCGTGACAACAACGGTGGCGGTGGCGACCTCACCCTGAGTTCGGTTGAGATTGACGAGAAACACAAGGCAGTGCGGGTGACAAGTGCCTGCAGCGATGAAACCCGCTGCATCATGGCCTATGGCAACCTACTGCTCACCGCCCTGGGGCACAGCAACTATGGCAACAAGCGCCTGAGGTCGATAGCCCACTGGTGCTCACAGGGCGAAATAGATAGCCTGGAGCAGGTTCACCTGCTGCTTGAGCGCATGGTGAGCCGCAGCATCTACAAGATGATTCTCGCTATCATTGCTATAGCCCTCACCATCATGGCACTCGTCCATTATCTCGTATAATTCTTTATTGAAATTAACCAAATAAGAAGAAAAACACATTTTCACTACCATTTTTTATCGCCAATTGCCTTTTATTTTAGATTTTATCATTAATTTTGCGCTGCTAAAAAGTTGATTGCCGGCGCATCAACTTTTTCCTTACTATGAACACTATAAAAAGACATATAAAACTTGTACTGCTGTTAACCTTTATCCTTATAGGCTGGGGGCAGGTCGATGCCGTCTTCAAAGAAAGAGACTTTGGCAAGACCATCGACGTGCTTTGTGCCGAGCTGGAGCTAAAATACAAGGAGCAGAAGGATATCATGCAACGCTATGACCTCAATGCCAAGAAGCAGCACGAGCTACTGGTTGCCATGATGCAGCAAATCGACCAGCTATCACTCATTCTCTATTCACAGAGCAGCGAGTTTACCTTCGACATGGCCTATGCCTGCCAGCAAGCTACCGACCTGTATCATAACAACAAAATCATGCACCTGCCTTTCAACAGGATCATTTCGAGGCTTGATGCCGAGGTGGAGCGCTACGACAGTCTAATCTATGTCCTAAAGCACATTGCACCTGCCATCGATGA
Organism: uncultured Prevotellaceae bacterium; assembly: GCA_946410125.1. GTDB lineage: Bacteria > Bacteroidota > Bacteroidia > Bacteroidales > Muribaculaceae > Sodaliphilus. Next base: position 19,637 of record CAMJZF010000001.1, read on the forward strand.
CAGCAAGCTTCAAATTTCCACTACCACTACCGGCAATGAAAACACTCTGGCCATCGAGCACATCGCCGACAGCATCATGGAAACTCAGCAGGCCACTCACAATGAAAAATATAATCCTAACGCTCAACAGAGCATCAACAATACTATCCAGTCAAAAGATGCTGCCAACACCGAGAAAGAAGACCTGTATGTGCTTAACGACCACGAGAAAGAAATTCGCGAATTGTGCCTTATCTATGCTCAGGCACTGCGCAACAACATCATGCGCGTGAAGCTCAAGATCAACAAGGATAAGGAATTCTACGACGAAGTGTCAGTAAAGCTTAAGTCACTCAACAACTATGCCCTCAAGAAATATGAGGAACTACAAAACAGCATCTTCAAGAACGGAGGCAGCAACTACTTTAGTGTGCTGGAATCCTTTGGACGCAATTTAAATCGCATAAAAGCCGAAATCAACGACAAGTATGGTGTCTTGCACCGCGACGGAGAGAAAGGAAATATCAAGAGCCAGTGGCGAGGACCCGTCATTGTCATGACATCGGTATTCATCCTCTTTTACATCTTCATAGCAACCATTCTAAGCGGCATCGTCCTCAGGTGGTTCCTCCCTAAGAGAATAAGAGAAAAAGAATCCTACAAGAGCAAGCAAGGAGTAATATGGCTCACCTGTGGTGTGTTCCTGTTCACGGTGTTTATATCTATTGCCAATACCATCATGCACCACAATTTCATTGTCATGGCCACCGGCATCACCATCGACTACTCCTGGCTGTTGCTTGTGATACTGATTTCATTGCTCATCAGGCTCTCAAGCAATCAAATAAAGGCTGGCGTAAAGGTCTACACCCCGTTCATGCTCATGGCTTTTGTGGTGATAGTGTTCCGCATCATCTTCATTCCCAACAATGTGGTGAACCTCATTTATCCGCCATTGCTGCTCTTGTTCACCTTCTGGCAGCTAATGGTGATAAAAAAGAGGAATACCAAGTTGCCCACCAGCGACGTGGTGTTCTCTATAATTTCTCTCATCACAATGATTGTGAGCTGCATTCTTGCATTCATTGGCTACACACTGCTGGCTGTGCAAATCATGGTGTGGTGGTCGTTCCAGCTGGCTTGCATCCAAACCATCATCTGCCTCTACGACCTTGCCATGATGCATGAGAAAAAATATATTCTCAAGCGCATTAAGAGAAATCTCATGTCGTTGCGTCAAAACCGCAAAAAGAAGATGACCGATGATAAAATCTATGCCAAGCTACTTGAGCAGGCCAAAGCCGGCGACCACATTTCCAGCACATGGGTGTTTGACTTCTTCATCAAGGTGGCATTGCCAGTGTTTGCCGTCATTTCCTTCTTATGGAGCATTGAGTTTGCAGCCAAAATGTTTGACATGAAGCAGCTGTTGATTAAAATTTTCTTCTATAACTTTATTGACCAGGAAGGGCTGCTGCAGCTCTCGCTCTACAAGATTGTGCTGGTGCTGGCTCTCTTCTTCCTGTTCTACTATATCAACTATCTTGCTCATGCTCTTTATCGCAAATTCAAGAAACAGAGCACCAAGAACGACTCTTCGAAGCGACCAAATTTCACGCTTGCCAACAATATCATTACCATACTTGTGTGGGGCAGCTACTTCATCTTTGCCCTGGTATTGTTCCGCGTGCCCAAGAGCGGCATCTCGCTAATCTCGGCTGGTCTCGCTACCGGTCTCGGATTTGCGATGAAAGACATTCTCGAGAATTTCATCTATGGACTCTCGCTCATGTCGGGACGCTTGAGAGTGAGCGACTACATCGAGTGTGACGGCATTCTGGGCAAGGTGGAGAGCATTGGCTATCAAAGCACACAGATTGTTACCCTCGACGGCAGCATCATCGCTTTTCTCAACACCTCGCTCTTTAACAAGAATTTCAAGAACATGACCAAGAACCACAGTTACGAGTATGTGAAATTGCCCGTTGGAGTGGCCTATGGCGTTGACGTGGAACACGTGCGTAAACTTCTTGTGGAAGAGCTTAACAAACTTGGAGAGCTCACCAATGCTGCCGGGCGTCCTATTTTGCAAAAGAAGCAGAGCTTTAATGTTTTCTTCAACGATTTTGGAGACAATTCGGTCGACCTCTTAGTTACATTCTGGGTGCTTGTTGAGGAGAAGATTTCTTTTGTTTACAAAGTGAAAGAAATAATTTACAACACTCTCCAAAAGAATAATATAGAAATTCCTTTCCCACAGCAAGATGTTTACATCAGGAAGATAGTAGCCGCTAAGGCTCCTGCCACCAAGGCTCCTAAGGCTACTACTGCCAAAAATAATAATAAGTAATTAACTAAACTCTTAATATAACTTAACTTTTTATCATTGACATGACTATTGGATTTGATGGCATAAGGACTGTAGACAAAAACTCACCTTTGAGTTACTACGACAGGCTTACAATAGCTTCACTGGGTATGGAATACCCACGTGAGACTTTCATGGTTTATTCTCCCAACAGTACCGACGATAGAGGAATGTCGTGGCTATTGTCGATAGCTAACGTACACAACAAGACTCCTTACAAAGCTTACAGTAAATGGAGATGGCGCAACCGCAGCGGCATCTATACCGACCTGCATCGTCACGGAGTGAAAGTTTATCACGGCCTTGACTCTATTCTACCCACAGGAAAGAATAAGGATAATGTGAAAATGGTAATTACCGTGCGCGACCTCACCTTCAAGCGCTTGATGAGTGACTACTCGTGGTATGACCGCATTACACGCAACTCACGCATCAGGAAGGCTTGCGCTAAAGCCGACCGCGTGATAGCCACAAGCGAGTTTATCAAGCAGCAAATCATTGACCGTTACGGCACCAATCCCGATAAGATTGACGTCATCTATACTGCCTTTCGCCAAGAATATGCAACCAGCAAGAAAGATGAAATTTTCCTTAACAACGTGAAGAATAAATATCACATGCCTTCACGGTTTATACTGGCTATTACCTATTTCAACTCGCTTAGCAATCTCGAGACACTGTACAGGGCTTTTGCAAAATTGGAAGACAAGAAAATAGATCTGGTTTTAATAGGTAGGAAAAACGACAATTACCGCAAGCTCAAGCGACTGGCGAGCGAACTCGGCATCAGCGACCGCATTGTGAGAGTGTCGTCGGTCAACAAGCACAACTTCATGGCATTATATGCACTTGCCAAAGCTTTTGTCGACACTTCAATTGAAGATGGTATTGGGCAAACTGCCATTGAGTCGATGATAATAGGCACTCCAGCAATTATCAGCGACAGCGGATGCCACCGAGAAGTGGGTGGTGACGCAGCTCTATATTTCAACCCCAACGATGACAACATGCTCGCAAAACACATCAATACTGTTCTCAATGACGAGGCCAAAAAGCAAAGCATGATAGATGCCGGCATTAAGCAAGCCGAGCAATTTACCCAGCAAGCCATGGCACAAAACATCATGCACACCTATAACCGCGCTCGCGGCAGGGAATAATCACACGCATTTAAAAAACATTATTATACTAAAAAACTACTGATTTTTTCAATCAGTAGTTTTTTCATTTTACTGGCAAGTGCCGCCACAGGGGGCGGGGAATGCGTCGCCACAGTGCAGTGACAATGCGCCACCGCCAGTCAATTACCCACACGTGCCTGCGTTGATTTATAGCCTTAACTATTTCCTTGGCAACTTTTTCGGGCTTGAGGAGCATGGGATATTTAGGGCTGTCACCCAGCAACGGAGTGCTCACAAAGCCTGGTCGAAGGTCGGTAAACCTTATTTTAAGGCCACGCATCCTTGCCTGCTGCTCAAGCGACTGGATGTAGGTGTTCTGAAAAGCCTTGGTAGCCGAGTAAGAAGGAGCAGCTCCTAATCCTTTAGTTCCGGCAATGCTGCTAATGGCAGCGATGTGACCACCGCCATGCTCAGCCATGTATCGGTAAGCAGCACCTATCATTCTCGTGAATCCCATGCCGTTGGTAAGCACTGTGTCAAGCTCTATTCCAGGCTCCAGCTCCATGTTCTGCTTTCCTACACCCGAAGTATAGAAAAAGAGGTCTATCCCCCCTACCCTGTCTATCAGCTTCTCCAGTTTCGAGGGTGCATCACTTCCGGTAACATCAATGCACTGCATTTCCACCCGGTCGGGAGCAAGTTTCTTTATTTCTTCAAGTTTGTCGACACGGCGTGCGGCAACACCAAGCTGCCAACCGCCTGCAAGCAACAGTTTTGCTACTTCTTTGCCGAGCCCCGACGAGGCTCCAATGATTATTGCCTTTCTCATCGTTGCGCAAGAAACTGGGTCAATTTAGCTACCGCGCGGCCACGGTGGCTGATTCGGTTTTTCTCCTCGGCACTCATTTCGCCAAAGGCACAGTCGGCCTCTACAGGCTTGAAAATAGGGTCATAGCCAAAACCTCCCGCACCATGACGCTCGGTGAGAATGTGTCCTTCAACCTTGCCTTCAAACTCATGCACCTCGCCATCCATAATGAGAACTATGGCTGTGCGAAAACGGGCAGTGCGTTTTTCCATAGGCACATCCTTGAGCAACCGCAGCACCTTTTCAATGTTGCGCTCACTGTCATGAGCCACGCCACCATAACGTGCCGAGTGAACTCCTGGCTCACCGTTTAATGCATCTATTTCAAGACCGGTATCATCGCTGAAACAGTCATAACCATATTTTTCCTTAACCCACCGAGCCTTGATCATGGCATTACCCTCAAGGGTCGATGCAGTCTCGGGTATGTCGTCGTGGCAACCAATATCGGCAAGGCTAAGCACATTAAATTTTCCTGCCATAATTTGGCGCAACTCGCTGAGCTTGTGCTCGTTATTAGTTGCAAAAACTATATCTTTCATTATATTGAAGTTTACTTATAAATTTATCCGCCTGAAATATTGTGAATTTCAAGCGGATAAAGGTAAAAAATATTACTAAACTACCACATTTACAATTTTATTGGGAACCACAATTACCTTCTTGGGTTGCTTGCCATCGAGCCAGCGGGCGGCACCTTCGTGAGAGAGCGCCAAGCGCTGAACCTCGTCGCCTGGAGTTCCAGCAGCAACCTCTATATTGAAACGTGGCTTACCATTGAAGAGCACCGTATATTTCACTACGCTCTCCTTGAGATATTCCTCGTTCCAAACAGGCCATTGTGCGTCACACACTGTTCCCTCCTCACCAAGCACATGCCACAATTCCTCGGCAATGTGAGGAGCAAACGGCGACAGCAGAACCACAAAGTCGCGATAAACACTCTTGCTGCGGCACTTCATGGAGCTGAGCTCGTTGACGCAAATCATAAATGCCGCTACACTGGTGTTATAAGAGAACTGCTCAATGTCTTGCGACACTTTCTTGATGAGTTTGTGAATAGACTTCAATGCCTCGGCACTTGGCTTCTCGTCGATGAGTTGCATAGTGTCGCCCTTGAATACAAGGCCCCACAAGCGTTTCAGGAAACGATTAACACCGTCAATGCCGTTGGTGTCCCAAGGCTTGCTTGCCTCAACAGGACCCAAGAACATTTCGTACAGGCGCAGCGTGTCGGCACCATAACGAGCCACTATATCGTCGGGGTTAACTACGTTGAACATCGACTTCGACATCTTCTCTATTGCCCAGCCACAAATGTATTTTCCATCTTCAAGAATAAACTCAGCATTGGCAAACTCAGGCCTCCAAGCCTTGAAAGCGTCGATATCGAGAACATCGTTGGAAACAATGTTAACATCTACATGAATAGGAGTTGTGTCATAGTCTTTCTTAAGATTGAATGACACAAATTTATTAGTATCCTTGATGCGATAAACAAAGTTGGAACGACCTTGAATCATACCTTGATTAACGAGCTTGCGGAAAGGCTCGGCCTCACACACATAGCCGTAGTCATAAAGGAATTTATTCCAAAAACGACTGTAAATCAAGTGACCGGTAGCATGCTCGGTACCACCCACATAGAGGTCTACCTGACGCCAATATTCATTGGCTTCCTTGCTCACAAGGGCTTTATCGTTGTGAGGATCCATGTAACGAAGATAATAGGCACTCGAACCTGCAAAACCGGGCATGGTGTTCAATTCCAACGGTCGGCCGTTGCCTGCCACCCAGTTCTTGGCGCGTCCCAATGGTGGCTCGCCGGTCTCGGTGGGCAAGAACTTATCAACCTCAGGCAACTGCAATGGCAATTCACTATCATCAAGACACTGTGGCTGGCCATCCTCGTCGTAATATATTGGGAATGGCTCACCCCAATAGCGCTGACGGCTGAAAATGGCATCACGCAGACGGTAGTTTACCTTTACCTTGCCTATTCCTGCTTCTTCTATATATTTCTTAGTCTTGGCAATGGCTTCCTTAACCTGCAAGCCATTAAGCTGCAGACGCTCGTTGCTGGAATTCATCATTATTCCATCCTTGGCATCAAAACTCTCCTCACTGATGTCGGCACCTTCGATAAGTGGAATAATAGGCAAGTCGAAGTGACGTGCAAAGGCATAGTCACGGCTATCGTGAGCAGGCACTGCCATGATGGCTCCGGTACCATAGCCGGCAAGCACATAGTCGCTGATATAAATAGGAATTTCCTTGCCAGTAACAGGATTGATGGCATAGCTGCCGCTAAACACACCACTCACCTTCTTCTCGATGAGGCGCTCACGCTCAGTCTTGTGCTTTACTTCATCGAGATAAGCATCTACTGCGACACGCTGGTCATCGGTAACTACCTTCTCCACATATTCACTCTCGGGAGCAAGTACCATGAACGTAACACCAAAAATTGTGTCGGCACGGGTTGTGAAAATCAACAACTGTTCATCGCTGCCAACAATGGGGAACAACATCTCGGCACCCTCGCTATAGCCAATCCAGTTCTTTTGGGTCTCCTTTATCGACTCGCTCCATTCTATGGTTTCAAGGTCACGCAAGAGGCGACCTGCATAGGCACTCACCCGCAAGCACCACTGGCGCATAACCTTCTGCTCAACAGGATATCCGCCACGAATCGAGATGCCCTCGCTCACCTCATCATTGGCAAGTACAGTGCCAAGTTTCGGACACCAGTTAACCATTGTGTTGCCAAGATAAGCGATGCGATAGTTCATGAGAGTCTGGCTCTGCTCAGCTTTTGTCATGCCATTCCATTGCTCGGCGGTAAATTCCTCCTTGGCATTGGTGTGAGCATTGCAACCTTCACTGCCGTTTTTAGCAAAATATTCAACAAGTTCGTCGATGGGGCGCGCCTTGTCGAGAGCAGTATTGTAATAGCTCTTGAACATTTGTAGAAAAGCCCACTGAGTCCACTTGTAATAGCTTGGCTCACAGGTGCGCACCTCACGGTCCCAGTCATAACAGAAACCTATTTTATCGAGCTGTTCACGATAACGCTTTATATTTTTTTCGGTAGTAATTTCAGGATGTTGACCAGTTTGAATGGCATATTGCTCTGCCGGCAAGCCAAAGGCATCATAGCCCATGGGATGCAGCACGTTAAAGCCTTTTTGACGCTTATAGCGAGCATAAATGTCACTGGCAATGTAACCCAGAGGATGCCCTACATGCAATCCTGCACCACTTGGATAAGGAAACATGTCAAGAACATAAAATTTGGGCCGACCATTGTCAATGTCTACTTTATAAGTATTGTGATCTTTCCAATACTGCTGCCACTTTTTCTCAATTTCTTTAAAATTGTAGTCCATCTTTTATTATTTTTTCATTTCAAACTGCAAAGATAGTGAATAGTTTTCAGTTAACAGTTGCCAGTCACCAGTTTTTTGTGAATGGAAAAGTCTTTATCTTCTTCTCGATAGCCAAAGATTAAGCAACGGGTCGGTAATAGAATAAACTTTTTCTTTGCGTGTTATTAGGTCATATTCAAGCAGTTTTAGTGCTGCCGACTGTGTTGAGCTGGGCGAGCGCAAGCTATATTTCCTATTAAAGGCCGACGATGTAATGCTTTGCACTTTCCCTTCGGCATGAATAGCATAAAGAAGTTCCTTCTGCGGTTCGGTAATGAATGACAGCTGTTCACGTATGTAAGAATCACTCTCGCTAACAAACTTTTCTATCAATTGCTTAATGCTTTTTATATCGCATTTTGCTCTCACTGATGTTTCGGCAAAGGCATCTTTCATGATACGCTGCACATAGAAAGTAACGCCAAAAAAAGTATCATACACATGGTAAAAAGCATCAGAATCAAGACTTTTACCAGCTTGCTTGAAATGGCCTATAGCGAAATCTTTATATACTTCTCTATCAATTGCTTCAAGCTTTATTAATTTGGCACTCTGAAAAAAAGGACGTTTTGAAGAGAAGAACATTTCTTCCATCAATCTGCGCCTGCTTCCAGCAAACACAAAATTAGCATTAGAGAGCTTTTGAATGTGAGTTCTAAGGAGTGCTTCTACATTCTTTTCGGGATAGCGAGTAATTTGCTGAAACTCGTCAATCACCACCAAGCAACGTTTATCCACATTTTCTAAATACTCAAATATCTCAGCAAGAGTGTATTCTGGACGCAGAATATCTCCTAACTTAACATCAAAGGTTGGGGTGTTTTGCAATGGATCATATCCAAACGAAGCACTCAGCGATTTGAGTAAAGTAATGAACTGCTTGCGCAATTTCTTGCTGCGAGTCGCAACGCTGTCGAATACCGCATTTCCAAAGGAAAGTATGAACTCTCTAAATGTAGTAGTGTGTAGAATATCAACGGTTATGGTTATATATTCGTCTTTAATTGCTGGCTTATCAAAGACAAAATCCACAAGCGCAGTTTTTCCCATGCGTCGCGCCTATGTCAGCACCACGTTCAACTCGTTGAGAAGTGCTTGTTCAAGCTCAACAGCTTCCTTTTCCCTGTCGCAGAAATATTCTGGAAGTATTTTACCCGATACTATAAATGGATTATTTATTTTGGCCATAATAACTTATTTTTGTGCAAAAATAATTATTAATTTTAAATTACCAAAATAAAATTACCAAAATAAAATAAAATTACACGAACCTCTGCCGCTACATGCTGCATAAACTCATTGACTGGAAAACATAGCCTGGCAGGACAATACAAAAAGTTTTACCACCAAATGACTTAGTGATAAAACTTTCAACTATAAATATTTAACTACATTATTTACAGCAGCAACAGCTCTTGCCGTCGATCAATTTAGCTATGTCTTGCTCAATGAGCTTGATGTCGTGGGTTGGCTCGTAGCGTGCCACCACTTTGCCGTCTTTACCAACCAAGAATTTGGTAAAATTCCACTTAATGTCGGGCTTGCTGGCATAGTCGGGATCGTTTTTCTCCATCATTTCGGCAAGTATCTTGCCAATGGGATGCTCAAGATTGAAACCCTCAAAACCTTTCTCCTTCTTGAGGAAAGTGAACAATGGATCCTCGCCCGGGCCATTTACCTCTATCTTCTTGAACTGGGGAAACTCGGTGCCATAGTTGAGCGAGCAAAATTGCGCTATCTCCTCGTCGGTGCCCGGAGCCTGGTTGCCAAACTGATTGCAAGGAAAGTCGAGAATCTCAAGACCCTTGTCTTTATAAGCCTTGTAAAGAGCTTCCAGCTCCTCATATTGAGGGGTGAAACCACACTTTGTGGCAGTATTTACTATGAGCAACACTTTACCCTTGTATTCACTCAAGGCTACATCATTGCCCTTGCGGTCTTTCACTGTAAAATCAAGTACACTGTTCTGTGCCATAACGGTTGTAATGTTTAATATTATTATGGTTAATAATAAAATAGTTCTTCTCATTGTGCTTAATTGGTATTATTGATAATTAAAAAAATTATTTCTTGATGAGTCCCAGGCGATTTGAAATTTCAAGCATTCGCTCAATGGGACGCACGGCTTTAACGCGTGTTTCCTCATCTACCTCGATAGCTGGAGCCAGATATTTTAGCGAGTTGTAAAGCTTTTCAAGGGTTATAAGCTTCATGTAGGCACACTCGTTGCATGCACAGCCGGCATCGTCGGGAGGAGCAGGAATAAATTCCTTGTCGGGGCAGCGTTTCTTCATCTCATAGATTATACCGCTCTCGGTAGCCACAATAAACTTGTTGCAGTCGCTCGCCACCGAATAGTCGAGCAATGCCTTGGTGGAGCCAATTTTGTCGGCAATGAGGCGAATGGGCTTGGGACACTCAGGATGCACAAGCACATGAGCATCGGGATGCTGCTTCTTAAGTTCTATAATTTTCTCTATCGAGAATTTCTCATGCACTTCGCAATATCCATCCCACACTATCATGTTTCGCCCTGTAATGCTGTTGATATAGTTTCCAAGATTGCGGTCGGGTCCAAAAATCAGTTTCTCATCTTCAGGAAAACTGTCAACAATCTGCTTGGCATTGCCACTGGTTACTATTACATCGGTGAGAGCCTTCACCGCGGCACTGGTATTAGCGTAGCTAATAACAGTGTGACCCGGATGCTCCTTGATAAATGCCTCAAATTCATCGGCAGGACAACTGTCGCTCAGCGAGCAACCGGCATTGAGGTCGGGAACTATAACAGTTTTTTCAGGGCACAGAATCTTAGCCGTCTCGCCCATGAAATGCACGCCGCACAGCACTATAACCGGTGCCTCTACATCCTGTGCCAGCTGTGCCAGTGCCAGGCTGTCGCCAATGTAGTCGGCGAGATCCTGAATTTCATCGCGCTGATAGAAGTGCGCCATTATCACGGCATTTTTCTCCTTCTTTAGTCGCAATATTTCTTCTTTGAGGTTGATTCCTTCAGGAATAGGAGCCTCCACATATCCGTTGTCAACATTCATAATATTATTATTCTTTATTTATTTTATTATTTAATTAAAAATTATATTGATGATAATAGCCTGTGAATTTAGTTGAAAACTTTTTCTAAAAACTATTGACTTTTGTGTTATTAAAGTTTTAGCTTTAGTTATTAATAGGTTATTTACAACTTTAAAAATTGATTTATAGTAAATTGCGTAGTTTATCAACACTATGTTTACAACTTGCAAAGTTAATAAAATTATTGAATAATAATAAACAAAAACAGTCTAAAACTTGTGCAAAATAAGATTGAAATATTGTGAACTTAAAATTTGGAAATAGCTAACTATTTTATAAGCCGATGCAGTTAGGAAAAAGCAAATTTTTAATGAACATTTTTTGAAAAAGTTTTACACGGCTTTTCACACAGTTATCAACAATTTGTGAATAGTATGCAAAAAGTGGGTAAATTACACATTATTAGTAATTTATCCACTTTTATATATAGATTGTGTGAATTTATTCTACTGCAATCATTTCAATTTCAACGAGTGCTCCCTTTGGAAGGTCTTTTACGGCAAAAGCCGAGCGTGCGGGGAATGGCTGTTCAAAGAACTCGGCATAAACCTCGTTCATGGGGCCAAAGTTGGCGATGTCGCTCAGCAGCACGGTAGTCTTTACCACATTGTTAAGGTCAAGGCCCTCACTCTTGAGAATAGCCTGGGCATTGAGAAGTGACTGACGAGTCTGTTCCTTGATGCCGCCTTCGGGAAAAGCGCCGGTAGCTGGGTCGATGGGAAGTTGACCAGAGAGAAAAAATGTTTTGCCTTGGGCTGCGATACCCTGGCTGTAAGGACCTATAGCTGCAGGTGCAGCGGCAGTGTTTAAAGCAGTTTTCATTGTAATGTTGTTGTTTTAAAGATTTTAATTGAATATTAGTTTTGTGCAAAGTTACAAAAAATTTTCTCAAACAAAGAATTACATATAAAACAATTTTGGTTGGAAACAATATCTTTTCTGTGTGTAAAGCCAGAACAGCGACTTGAGTGCATAATAAACAGTATAAAGAAGAACGAAAAAAAGAAATAAAATCTATGCAAATATGCAATTAAACTGCAAATTTGCATAGTTTTTTTTTCCTGGTTATCAAGTAGCGGTGTATTCCTTTACAAGCCGACGTTATAAAAAAAAAATGCTCCGAATTTGGAGCATTTTTTTTTAATAACATACGTAACATTAATCGGCCATCTTGAACATGTCCTTGATGCCGCCAATGCTGCCCATGAGGTTGCTTGCCTCGTAGGGGAGATATACAGTCTTGGTAGCCGGACCGCCTGCAATGGTCTGCAATGTCTCGATATAATTCTTGGCGAGCAGATAGTTGGCTGGATTGGCACTTTGCCCCACAGCCTCGGCCACCTGATTGATGGCAATAGCCTCGGCTTCGGCGCGGCGAATGCGGGCCTGGGCTTCACCTTCGGCAGCAAGGATGGCTTTCTGCTTCTCGGCCTCGGCACGGTTGATGGTCGAAGTCTTTTCACCTTCCGACTGCAAGATTACGGCTGCTTTTTCACCCTCGCTGGTGAGAATGGTGGCACGCTTGTTACGCTCGGCCTGCATTTGTTTTTCCATTGCCTGGAGCACACTTGCAGGTGGCATAATATCCTGAAGCTCAACACGGTTAACTTTCACTCCCCACTTGTCGGTAGCATCGTCGAGCACGGCACGCAGCTTGCTGTTGATGGTATCGCGTGATGTGAGTGTCTGGTCAAGTTCCAGTTCACCGATGATGTTACGCAGGGTGGTCTGCGTGAGTTTCTCGATAGCGTTGGGCAGGTTGCTGATTTCATAAACCGACTTGAACGGATCTACAATCTGGAAATAGAGCAGCGCATTGATTTGCATCTGAATGTTATCTTTAGTGATAACATTCTGCTTGTCAAAGTCATAGACTTGTTCTCGCAGGTCAATCTTGTTGGTATAGGCATATCGTCCGTTGGTAAGCGAGATGATATTCTTGGGCCTGTCAATGAAAGGAATGATGATGTTGATGCCCGGCTTGAGAGTAGCGTGGTATTTACCAAGTCGTTCTACAATCTTAGTCTCGCTCTGCGAGATTATCACGAGGCTCATCTTGATGAAAATGAGCACCAGCACCACGAGGGTGATAAGAATAATGAGAGATGTGTTAAGTTCCATAATTATTTGTTATTTAGAGTTATTATCGGTTGTTACAGTGATGATAGTGCTGTTTATTTCGGTAACTTTTACCCGTTCACCTTTTTCTATGGCAATGTCATTCACGCCACATGCTTTCCATGAGTCGCCGTCGATTTTTACACGTCCGTAGCCTTTGGCGGGAATAGAATCGGTTACCACGCCTTGACGGCCTATGATGGCATCTACATTACTGGGGCGGTCCTGATCTTTTCGGTGAAAATACTTTAGTGCCAGTGGCCTTACAAATAGCAGGCAAAGTAGCGAAGCAATAGCAAATACTATTATTTGTGCAGTAAAACTTGGAACAAATATAGCTACTATACCAGTAATAAAAGCTCCTATCGAGAAACACATTATAAAGAAGTCACCTGAGGTGAGTTCAAGAATGAGGCAAATCACACCAATGAGTGTCCAAAATTGCCACAAATTGCTTTGAAAATACTCAATCATAATAGTATAGTTTTTATTTATTATTAATTATTAATTATTGGCTTTTAATGCGTAAAAGTAACCATTAAATATGTTTTTGCAAAATAATTTTTAAAAAGAAGCATTTACTGAAATATATGCAAAAAACGTGCCAAATGTAAAAAAATAGAAATTAGTAACTCTTTATAATATAATTAAGGAGTTATTATCGTGCCATGAGATAGATGTCGCGCATGGCTTGGGCATCGATAATTTCCATGGCACCCACGGTGATGGTGCCGCCACGCGAGCACTTCTCGACCATGGTGTCAATTTCCTCGTCGGTGATATCACGGCCCAGCAGCTCATGAATGTTGGTGGGCATACCTATCTGGCGATAAAACTCCTCAACGGCACAGATGCCGTGCTCGGCAGTCTCATCGGGATGGGAGAAATCGTTGGGAACTCCCATTACGTTGACGGCAAATTGTACAAATCGGTTCAAATGCTTGTCTTTGACATAACGTGCCCACGAGAGCCAAATAGCAGCAAGTCCAGCTCCATGAGTAACTCCAAAGAGCGCACTCAACTCATGCTCAAGACGGTGGGTGGCAAAGTCTTTCTCAGTGCCACACTCGGTAAGGTCGTTGTGTGCCAATGATCCAGCCCACATGATTTGGGCACGATGGCGATAATCCTCAGGGTTGCGCATCACCACCAGCGCCGAATCCTTGACGGTGCGCAGCAGAGCCTCGCTGATGGCATCGGTAAGAGTCATATCCTCATATTTCGAGAAATAGCGCTCCATGGTGTGCATCATTATATCGGTAGCGCCTGCTGCCGTCTGGTAAGGAGGTAAGGTGAAGGTGCGCTCGGGATTCATCACGGCAAATCGGCAGCGGCACAGGTCACTGTTGATGCCACGCTTGAGCAGCCCTTCGTCGGCAGTGATGACGCAGCTCGACGACATCTCGCTGCCGGCAGCAGGGATGGTAAGCACCACGCCTATGGGCAGGCACTGCGCGGGCACCGCTTTTCCAGCCCAGAAGTCCCACACATCGCCGTCGTAAGGCACACCATAGCCTATTGCCTTTGAAGAGTCAATAACACTGCCGCCACCCACTGCAAGAATAAAGTCTACAGCTTCGCGACGGCACAATTCTATGCCTTCTCTAACCTTCGACAACAATGGGTTGGGCACAACGCCGCCAAGTTCGCAAAATGCGATGCCGGCATCACGTAGCTGCTCTCTCACCACGTCGAGCAGTCCCGAACGCTGCGCCGAGCCGCCTCCATAGTGAATTAAAACCTTCTTGCCACCGTTGGCAGCCACCAGCTGACCTATCTTTTTTTCTGACTCACGACCGAACACAACCCTTGTGGGTGCATAGAAATTGAAATCTTTTATCATAATTTTATTGTGTTATTACTTTTTCGCAAATATACAACTTTTTGGGGAATTATAGGCACAAATATCTTTTCATCTTAGCCAAGATAAAATGATTTATCCAGTTATTCCTTCGAAAAAATGTAAAGATTACCCAATTATTCCTTCGAAATAGTGTAAGAGTTCATGAAATTATGATATATAGCTAAATCAACCCTGCTGGGCAACATGAGCCAGGCAGGGTTGCATTTATTGATAAAGCAGGGTTAATTGCTAAGTTATTAGTTATGGATTAGTGGCGCTTGTGGTGACGGTGGGGGAAGCCTCGCAGCACGAGGCCCAGGGTCCAGCGGTTCTTGATTTCAGGACCCCAGCCTTCTTTCATCACACTCTGTGGGGCGTAGCGGAAGTACATGCCCAGGCCCCCCCAGCTCAGCATTGCGATGCCGTCGAACGAAATCTTGCGCTGGTTCAAGCCGCGAGTGGTCTCGCTGTAGTCGCTCTTGCCAATGCGATAGGTGTCTTTGTAGTCGGCAAAGAAGTTCCAGTTCATAACGGCACCCACAGCCACGTTCCAGTTCTTGCCTAAAGATTGGTTGAACATAAGTGGAACCTGCATTGAGCGAACCAGCAATGTGGCACGATGCTTATCGTGTTTCTCGGTGAGCTCGCTGAAGAAAAGCGCACCATCGTCACTGCGACTCCAGATATAGGGCTTCTCCAGTCCGTAGCGGTGCCAGTTGAAACCAATACCTAACGACACGCGTGAGCGTCCCTGGTTAAACACACGCGCCAAAGACACGAGATTCAAGATACCTATTTCGCTCATCGACTTCTTCATGCGGTCACGGTCGGCGTCGGCAACACTGTGCCCTCCCCAGCCAAACATAAGGTCGCTCGTGAACACTTCCCAGTGTGGCTTCTTGTAGTTGGTGTCGCATTTCGAGAATGGATGACGGAACCTCACTTGGCCGCCCTCGCTCTCTTGAGCATAGAGTTTGCCGTTGACATCGGTAGTGACTTTATATTCATACCGGTAATCTTTGTTTTCCTTGCTGCCGTCCACATTCAGTTTCATCTTGCCTTCACCCTTTGTGATGGTAACTTTGTCGGGATTGTTGATGATCTTCACTGTGTCGGTTGCCTCAGTGCCACTCATGCAGGGAACTGTAATTGCTGCAGCAAGCAGCAGTAAGTAGACTTTTTTCATCTTAATAATAAATTTAATTATAATTATGTAATTATTAAATATTAACGTGAATTATTATTCGTTATTGTCGGGGCGATACTCCAGTATATCGCCTGGAGTGCAGTCGAGGGCTCGGCAAATGGCGTCGAGAGTGCTCAGACGCACCGCCTTGGCTTTGCCGTTTTTCAGTATCGAGAGGTTGGCGAGGGTGATTCCCACATGCTCGCTAAGTTCGTTTAGCGACATCTTGCGCCGCGCCATCATCACATCAAGATTAACTACAATCATAGTGTGCAACGTTTTAAATTGTTAGTTTTTGTTCTTCGGCAACGTCGTAGGCTATCTTGTAGAGCGATGCGATTATCAGTGCCACCAGTGGATAGAGAAACATATTGTCGGTAACAACTATTGCGAGATTGTTGGTGCGCTCACAGGCGATGCTTATGTTGTCGCTCAAGAAGGAGTAGAAAGGCAACACAAGCACCATTACCCAGAGCAGTATCACGTTGGCACGGCTAAAGATTGTGCCGTCTTTTAAATACCTTAATATATTAACAATAAAGGCGGTGAAGAGCCCAGCCATAGTGAGCATGGCAAGACGATGCAGGATAAAGAAGGTCAATTTTACCCCTATGCGTGGAGAGTCCCAGTTTATCACGCCGTCGCCACTGCCGGTGGTGAGAACGAAGTAGGACTGAACACCGTAGAAGATGATCCACAACGGGATTAGTGCCAATATCACGTAGCACACGATTTTCAAGAATTTTACTGTTGTCTTGTTCATAACGAAAAATATTAAGCCCAAGCTCGGGCAGGGTTAAACAATTGATTTCGCTGGCAAAGATATATAGTATTTATCGAAAAACAATAAAAATATCTCGAAATTTAATATATTTTAATTTTTTTACGGAAAAAGATGCATATTGAAAATAGTAAACTCATGAAATGGCTCAATAATTTTTTACCACCTTGGTCTTGTTTTTTTCTTGGTTTGATAATTATCTTCTTTCGACATAATTAGTCATAACTGTATCATTAGACTATGTCAGTCAAAAAAAAGGCGAATAAAAAACTGACAACTGATAACTGGAAACTGAAAACTTTTTACTACCTTTGCATTTTGCTTTTTTAAATGGTAGTTATGGAAGTTTACTGCATGACCCAGAATGTTGAGATGCCTCCCATCAACATCGATAAGGTGAAGGAATGGATAGAGGCTGTTGCCCGCAATCAAGACAAGAACGTGGGTACCCTGACCTATATATTCTGTGACGATGAGTACATCCTTGCTACCAACAGGCAATTTCTCCAGCACGACTACTATACCGACATTATCACCTTTGACTACAGCAACAGGCACCGCATCAGCGGCGACATGGTGATTTCGCTCGACACCGTCAAGAGCAATGCCGAGCAGCTTGGCGTGGACTATGATGGCGAGCTGTTGCGTGTAATAATCCATGGAGTGCTGCACCTGTGCGGCATCAATGACAAGGGTCCTGGAGAGCGCGAAATTATGGAGCGTCACGAGAATGAGGCGCTTGCACTACTTCCCGAAAACATTTTCATGCAATGAGGTTTGACTATGATGTCATAGTGATTGGTGCGGGACATGCCGGCTGTGAGGCGGCATGTGCTTCGGCACGACTGGGCTCGTCAACCTTGTTGATAACAATGGATATGAACAAGGTGGCGCAGATGAGCTGTAACCCTGCCGTGGGAGGTATTGCCAAGGGACAGATAGTGCGTGAAATTGATGCCCTGGGCGGGCAAATGGGAATTGTCACCGACCTTTCGTCAATCCAGTTCCGCATGCTCAACCGCAGCAAGGGTCCCGCGATGTGGAGCCCACGCAGCCAGAGCGACCGCACGCGCTTTATCGAGAATTGGCGCAAAATCCTTGACAGCACACCTAATTTATACCTGTGGCAAGACAGTGCCACAAGCCTTGTCATCGACAGTGGCGAGGTGAAAGGTGTGAAAACTGCCTTTGGCGTGACGTTTAATGCCAAGGCGGTAATCCTTACGGCAGGCACTTTCCTTAACGGATTGATGCATGTGGGTAGCGTGCAGGTAGAGGGCGGCCGTGTGTCGGAACCTGCCTCACGTGGCATCACCGAGCAACTTGTGGAGCTGGGCTTTACTTCTAACCGCATGAAGACCGGAACGCCCGTTCGCCTTGATGCCCGCACCATCGACTACACTCAAGCCACTCGTCAGGATGGCGAGAACGACTTCCATCATTTCTCGTTCCTGCCTGGGGTGCGCAGCCAGCTCAAGCAACGCCCATGCTGGATAGTGTTCACCAACGAGGAGGTGCACCAGGTGCTTCACGAAGGGCTCCCCTACTCTCCCCTCTACAACGGGCAGATTCAGAGCGTGGGTCCGCGTTATTGCCCAAGTATAGAGACTAAATTGGTGACTTTCCCCGACAAGGATTCTCACCAACTTTTCATAGAGCCCGAAGGTGAGACCACGCAGGAAATGTATCTCAATGGTTTCTCCTCGTCGATGCCCTGGGATGTGCAAATCGAGGCTTTGTCGCGCATTCCCGCCTTGCGCAATGCGCAGGTCTACAGGCCAGGGTATGCCATAGAATATGATTTCTTTGACCCTCGCCAGCTTAACCATAATCTTGAGACTAAGCTGGTCAAGAACCTCTTCTTTGCAGGTCAGGTCAACGGCACCACAGGCTATGAGGAGGCTGCCGGACAAGGTCTTGTGGCTGGCATCAACGCTCACCTTAACATTAATGGCAAGCAGCAGTTTGTACTTGGCCGCGATGAAGCCTACATTGGCGTCCTTATTGACGATCTTGTGACTAAAGGGGTTGACGAGCCTTACCGCATGTTCACTTCGCGTGCCGAGCACCGCATCTTGCTGCGTCAGGACGATGCCGACATGCGCCTCACTCCGCGCGGCTATGAGCTTGGTCTTGCTTCTCAGGAGCGTTATGACCTCATGCTCTCTAAGAAAGAACAGGTTGAGGGGCTGGTTCAGTTTGCCCGCGACTTCTCGGTGAAGGCTTCTATAATAAATCCGGCTCTGCAAGAGGCTGGGCTTCAACCACTTAAACAGGGTATGAAATTATATGACCTCTTGTTGCGTCCACAGCTTGATTTTCAGCAACTTGCGCAGTTTATTCCTGCTCTTGACCAGCAGCTCAGCTCTCTTGAGGCAGAGCGTCGTGACGAGATTATTGAGGCTGCCGAAATCAAGATAAAATATCACGGCTATATCCAGCGCGAGGAACTTATAGCCGAGAAAATTAGTCGGCTCGACCGACTCTATATTAAGGATAAGTTTGATTACTCTACCATATTGCAAATATCAACCGAGGCAAGGCAGAAGTTGGCACGCATCAACCCCGAGACGATTGGCCAGGCATCACGCATTCCTGGCATCTCCCCAAGCGACATCAACATCCTTCTCGTACTTATGGGTCGATAAAAATAGTAATTGTTTCACGTGAAACATTCACCGCTACCCCACTCTGCCAAAACTCAACTAAAAAAATAAATACTGACATGGAAAAAGAAAAAATCGAATTTGTAAAAAGTAAAGTGAGGAATATTCCAGATTTTCCTGTAAAGGGAATTCAGTTTAAGGACCTGACGACTGCATTCAAAGATTCAGAGTCGTTGCGCATCATGTGTGATGCTCTCATTGAGCTTTATAAAGACAAGGGTATCACCAAGGTGGTGGGCATCGAGGCGCGTGGATTTATCTTCGGCTCGATTCTTGCAGCGGGTCTTGGGGCAGGTTTCGTACCCTTGCGCAAACCAGGCAAGTTGCCGGCAAAGACCATCCAGAAAACTTATACAAAGGAATATGGTGAGGACACCATCGAGATTCATGAAGATTCCATCAACGAGAACGATGTGGTGCTCATGCACGACGACCTGCTTGCAACGGGCGGCACAATGGCTGCGGCTCTCGACCTGGTGAAGACGATGAACCCCAAGAAGGTTTATATAAACTTTATTTGCGAACTCGTCGACCTTAAGGGACGCTCGCTGTTCCCTGCCGACGTGGAGGTGACTTCTCTCTTCGATTTCGAAGGTGAGTAAAGGTGTCAAGAATGGGGACGAGGCACACACCTCTCCCCTATTCTTTCTAAAAATGTTTCATGCTGCTTTTGCGTGGAAATATCTTACACAAAACAGGGAGGCTATATCAAAATTTCACTAATCCAACAAATTAATTATATATAATAAGTAATGCTTGATTTTGTAATGATTTGTTTGATTTCTCGCCAAAGGCGACTAAGATAGCATTTTGGCACACACACTTCGATAACCCATAAACTTCAAATTAATTATGCGCGACGAGTTGAAACTGAAGATATCGCTGCTGCCTACAAGTCCAGGTGTGTATCAATACCTGAACCGAGAAGGCACGGTAATCTATGTGGGCAAGGCCAAGAATCTCAAGCGGAGGGTCAGCTCCTATTTCAACCGTGTGCATCCGGTAGTGCGAACCAATCTGCTGGTGCGCAATATATGGGACTTGAAATATATCGTAGTCAACAGCGAGGAGGAAGCTCTTGACCTTGAAAACAGCCTTATAAAGGAATATCAGCCTCGATACAATGTGCTGCTCAAGGATGACAAGTCTTATCCCTGGATTTGTGTTACCAAGGAGCTATTTCCACGTGTCTATATAACCCGCGACAAGCACACTAAGGGGGCTAAGTATTTTGGACCTTACCCTAAAACCGAGGTTGCACATGCACTTCTCGACACCATCAAGCAGCTCTACCCTATCCGCACCTGTCGCCACCCGCTCACAGTTGATAATATAGAGGCACGAAAATACAAACTTTGCCTCCAGTATCACATTAAGAATTGTGAAGGATGTTGCCAGGGAATTGTTTCACATGAAACATATTCTTCCTACATCGATAACATTATCAAGATTCTCAATGGCGATACCAAGCAGGTGAGCGATTTTCTCATGCAGGAGATGATGAAACTGGCAGGGCAACTTAAGTTTGAAGAAGCCGAACTCCTTAAACGCAAGTATCAGTTATTAGAGAAATATCGGGCAAAATCGGTTATCGTAAATCCTACTATTCACAACATCGATGTTTTCACTATCGTGCGTGACGACAGTGCCGCCTACGTCAATTTCATGCATCTGCGCAACGGATCAATTGTCCAGAGCATGACAGTGGAATATAAGTTCCAGGATGCTGGCTCCGACGAGACCAACGAGGAGATTCTGTCAACTGCCGTGCGCGACATGCGTGAGCGCTTCAGCGACATCTACAAGCATGAAAAGGTAAGGGAAATTTTGGTAAATATTGTACCCGACTTTGAGATTGAGGGGGTGGAATATGTGGTGCCTCAGCGGGGCGATAAGCGCAAACTGGTGGCTATTTCACTTAAAAATGCCGAGCAGTACCGCACCGAGAAATACAAGCGCATGGAGAAACTCAATCCCGAACAGCGTGTAACACGCACTCTCACTACCATGATGAAGGACTTGCATCTCAACGAGCTGCCGCGCCACATTGAGTGCTTTGACAACAGCAGCATTTCGGGAACCAATGCTGTGGCTTCGTGCGTGGTGTTTAAAAATGGCAAGCCCTCCAAGAAGGACTATCGTCATTTCAATATAAAGGAGGCCGACGGCAGCGACGACTATGCCTCGATGCGTGAAGTGATAAATCGTCGTTACACTCGACTTGTTGCCGAGGATGCCGAGTTGCCGCAACTGCTTGTGGTTGATGGAGGAAAAGGACAGCTCAATGCAGCGGTCGAGGTCCTTGACCTGCTGCAGCTGCGTGGAACAATTGCAGTTATTGGCATCGCCAAGAGGCTCGACGAGATATATTTCCCCGGCGACAGTGTGCCATTGTTTATCGACAAGAACAGTGAGACACTGCGCATCATTCAGCATCTGCGCGACGAGGCGCACCGCTTTGGCATTACTCATCATCGCAACAAGCGCAGCAAGTCGCAAATTCACAGTCAGCTCGACGACATCAAGGGCATTGGTCCACAAACCCGCAATGCCTTGCTCAGGCATTTCAAGAGCGTGAAACGCATCAAGGAGGCATCGCCCAACGAAATTGCGATGGTGGTGGGTGCCGCCAAGGCAAAACTCGTACTCGCGGCTCTTGTGGAATGATAATTGAGATTGACCTAAAATCATTACCTTATGTCGCCTAATAACTGATTTGGGTTTAAAGTAGGGGAGTGGTCGTTTTTTAATTTTTCTGGCGATTTTCTGCCATGAGTCATAAAATCGTCCTAAAATATTGGGAAACAAATTAATATTAGCTAATTATGCCCCATTTAACTCGTTTTCCTTGCGATTTTTGAGGATTACCCAATGGTTGGTCGAATTTCGGACGTGTAAAAAGGTTATTTTTGATGCTCTTTGGGCAAAAAGTGGAGCATTTTTTTATTTTCTCAAAAATAATTGCTATCTTCGTCACATCAATTTTTTTATGACTTCACAAGTAATATCATGATAAATGTTTTTCACATAGTCTCGAGCAAGACGTGGGGCGGCGCTGAGCGATATGCAAGCGACCTCGTGGCTCACATGCGGCATGACCCTGATTTCTATGTCGAGGTGGTAAGTGCCAAGCATGACCACATCATCGAGCAGTTTCAAAAGATGGATATTCCAGTGTCGATACTCCCGCTTAAGGGAATACGTGACCTTGACAGCCCTGTGAGGCTGGCACGCATGTTGCGCAAGGGCAGGAACATCGTCCATGTGCACACCTATCGTGATGCTGCTACTGCCGTTATGGCGCGCATCATCAGCGATAATCCCAGTACCAAGGTTGTTTTTACACCTCATGGCCTAAAACGTCCTTCTCTTAACTATATATCAAAGAAGGTGTACCGCAATATCGACCGATATGTGTTTGTGTCCCATTTTGCCTATGACTATTTTCTTGCCCATTATCCGCGCATGAATAAGTCGCAGACTCTTGTCATTCCTGAGAGTGTTCTCCACATCGACACTAGCGACCAGGAGCGTGTGCCAGATTTGAGAAAAAATCTAAAGATGGATGACTCACAGGCACTTATAATGTTTCATAGTCGTTTGAATCGTGACAAGGGAATTGACGTGCTGCTCAAGGCTATAACGAGGATTGACAAGAGTAAGTACAGGCTTGCGATTCTGGGCGAGGGCCAACCTAAAGTGGAGTCAAGACTTAAAAGCTATATAATTGAAAATAACCTCGTTGAAAATGTAAAACTGCTTGGTTTTCAACGTAATATAAGGGGATACCTGAGCCAGTGTGACTTCGGCGTTCAGCCTTCGACTGTTGCCGAGGTGCAAGGCATCAGCAACTTGGAGTACATGAAGAAAGGGAAGCCTGTAATCACTACTTCTAACGGTGCTCAGCCCGAGTATGTGGCGCACATGGAGAACGGAATTCTTGTCAAGCCCAACAACCCTGAAATGCTTGCCGAGGCTATTGAGATGCTGTGTGACGACAAGGAACTACGGCTAAGGCTTGGCAGGCAGGCAAAGCAGGATTTTGACACGAAGCTGAATTACGACAACTTCTACAAGAAGATAACAACCCTGTATAACAGCCTGTTTGACTGAATGATAGGGTAGTGGTGATATAAAACAAAGAGGATGTGACTTTTACTTTTTTGGCACACCCTCTTTTTTTCTGCTTCTTTGTGTGAACCGATATTGAAATGTTCACAAGGTGTTTTTTTGTCGACTTCGGCGAGAAATCTAACAAATTATAACAAATCAAGCAATATTTAATGAATTGATTCTAAGTAAATTATTTATTTGTTAGATTTTTAACTATTTGAATGATTTCTGCGCGAAGCGCACTAATTCTGAGTTTTGGAACAGCCTCAATGTGTTCTGCCAAAATTTAATGTAGTTTATCCCGCCAACAGGTAATTACAGGTAATTATTATCCTTTCCGTCGCTTAATGACCGATTGGGGTTTAATTGCCTTGCATGTTGAATGTGGAATCATAGAATTTCTGCACCTCTGCAGCGGTGATTGCAAAGTCCTTTTCCTGTCCCAGAATTTCCATGTTTTCGCTGTTTTTGCAACGACAGCGAATAATGTTGTCTTCGCTTGGAACATAGAGGATAACATCTTCAACCGAAGCATCAACAAGATAGTTGCTTAACTTGAGAAGATAGAACTTCACACCGTTATGATTAAACTGATAGGCCGAGCCGGCAAGGCCGTTCATGTTTGCCACGAGATGACCAATCTGGGCACGGTTCACAAAGTCTTTGTTGGCAACAAGTTGGTTGATTTGGCGATAAGCTCCTTCCCTACCCACGGCAGCACTTATCAGCTCATCGATACTCTTGGTGCTCGCCGGGGCGGCAGCAACGGGCTGGCTCACTGCAGTGGTTTTGGCTTTTTTCTTCACGACTTTCTTCTTTGGAGCTGCATCAACATTGAAAGCAACCAATAACGTCAGTAAACACGCAATAATTGTTAGAACTTTTTTCATTGTAGTATCATTTTTGGTTAGAAAATAGTTTTATTGGTGCAAATATAGTGTTTTTCTTTAAAACATAAGGATTTAGGATTATAAAAAAAGACCTCAACAAAAAATTCTGTTGAGGTCAATGATTGCTTTTCGGTGAGTGGGTAGAGATGGATTCGAACCACCGAAGCGATGACGCAGCAGATTTACAGTCTGCCCCATTTGGCCACTCTGGAATCTACCCATTTGCCTTATTGCGGTTGCAAAGGTAATACTTTTTTTCCAAAATGCAAATTTTTTTCTCACATTCACGCTTGCTGCAGTTTTATTTGATATAGAAACAGAATGAACTTCCTCGCGATTTTTTATCTTTTTTGGCAAATTAATGCAGTCATTGATGGTGAATTTCTAAAAAGTTTCATAACTTTGTAGCATAAATAACAAGCAACATCATTGTTGACGATGGATAACGAACAAGATAACATAGAATATAACGGCATCGAAGCTCCACGCAAGAAGGGTAGGGGAGCTAAGATTTTAAATGCGGTGCTCCTTTTGCTGCTCATAGCAAGTTGGGCTGGTGGGTATTATCTTTTTAAGGACTCAGGCACTGCCAAAGCAGGTCTTAGGAATGCCAACGGCAAAGTAGCTGAGTTGCAGAGGAAGAACAATGCACTCAGGAGTGAACTTGACACTACAGCCATAAGCTTGCAACGCGAGCGACTGGCTCATGAGCGGCTACAGCTTGAAAATGACTCTCTAAAGACGCTTTATCCCGTCAATGTCACCAAGCTTGAGGTGGCTAATGCCGACGGGAAGGGCAATGCTGTTTCGCCCTATGGAAAGGACATCGTGGCATCTAATTCTATGTATCTCATGCCACGCATCACCTATTGGGGGCTGAAAGTGGGCGAAACGATAACTCTTAATGTTAGGCTCTATGACCATGAGGGCAAACTTGTGACCGGAACCTCTTCGCCGGCTGGATATTCGTTCTCGTGCAAGATTGATCCTGTGCTTCCCGGCGAGAACTCGCAGGCGCTAAGTGGATGGGGCGGTGCCGACCGCGGCCACTTCAGGGCAGGAACCTACCGATATGAGGTGTGGTACGACGACATGTGCTTGAAGCAAGTGGAATTTAAGCTCAAATAACCATAGCTGGGTGTGCCAAATGCTGAGCTGTAGCATTTTTCACACCTTTCTTATATCTTGTGACATTCCATGAAAAGAAGTCAATGACGGTAGGCACAAGGGGCCCTTATCTCGACGCTGGCTTAACATGCCAAGATATTCATGCACAGTTTCGGGAATGGCAATAATCAGCACTTCAAGTGGGCTCATCGTCCCTCTCCCCCCGATGTGGCTGTGACCGTTAGAGCAAAAAAATAGTATAATGATAAACTGAAAGATATGAAAGCATTCTCAAGAGTTTATACTCTAATAATGATTGTGATGGCTGTTGGTGCAAGTGTTTTGATGCCGGCATGTTCGGGCTCCGACAGCAAGTTGCAGGATTACATCAATAGAGCCAATGAGGAGTGCCCCATTAGTTTTGAGACCGGCACTCTCACAAGCCTGACAAGCGAGGGTGGGGCAGTGGTGTTTAACTATCAGACCGATGAAAATGTCATCCCTTTTGCCAAGCTAAAAGATAATACCGACGTGGTGAAACAGCTATGGAAAATAGCTTTTCTCGATGACAAGAGCGGTAATAAAGGTGAATTTGTCAGCAACGTGATTTCGTCGGGATGTGACGTGGTGCTTAAGTATACCGGCAATGACCCACAACAGAAGTTTGAAGTGAAATTCAGCAACGCTGAGCTCAAGGCGCTTGCCGGGAAAAACTCTAATCTTGCTGAGCTGATTGAAATACAAATCAAGCTTACCAATCTCACCCTTCCACGCCAGCTCGACAAGGCCACTACAATGGTCGAGACCAAGCTTAAAGACGGGTTTATGGTCTATGCCTATGAAATAGATGAGAGCCAGCTCACTATTGCAAAGATGGAGAGCGAGAAGCTCACCTACCACGACAATATTTTGGCTAGCGTTAAGCGCGAGTTTGCCAATCCTGCGTCGGCTGTGTCGGCATTTTTCAAGCAGGTTGCCAGTTCAGGGCGAGGGCTGCGCTATAGCTATCGTGGCAACACCAGTGGCAGCACTCTCAACATCGATATTCCAAATACTGAGTTACGGCAATTGGCAATGGACATTCCTGCCAGGTGATGGTTGAGTTTAGCTTTTATTGTGATTGCAAAATCAATACTTACTATGACAGAAAAAAGATTTAAGCGTGTGCTTGCGCACTGCATGTTGCTGCTCACGGTGGTGATGCTTGGCAGTTGCACGAGCGATAAATTTGAAGCGAAGATAGCACTCAAGGGCTTAGGCAATCAAAATGTTCACGTGGTGTATTGCGGGCCCGATGGGGGAGTGGTCGACACGTGGATGATGGCACAGAGCGACCGCTTAGAGATAGCGGGCAGTTGTGCCAGTCCGTCGCTGCTGGTGCTTTATAACGGCATGAATGTTCCCATCATGCGGCTTGTGGTGAGTGGCGGCGACAAGGTGAAGGTGAGTGGCGACTTGATAAATCTCTATGATGCTAAGGTCGAGGGGTCCGTCGCTCTTGAGAAATGGTATCTCTTCATGTCGAAGCACAAAACGGCTTATCAGATGATGAATTATCAAATGCTGAATCCTGAAATAGAAAAGTATGTAAAGGCCAATCCCAAGGGCTTGGAATCGACATTTATGCTACTTTTTGACTATTTTCCTAATGATGTAGCCAAGGTGGATAAATTGCTTGAAAGCATCGACGAGAGCGCTAAGCCTGAATCTCTGCTCGAGAGCTATGAGATGATAAAGGGGCGACAAGCCAAGCCCTCGACTCAGATTGGCACATTGAACCTGCTGGAAATGTCGAGCGACGACTTTGAGATGGCTTCGTTTGTGGGCAGTAGGCCCAGTGTGCTGTTCTTTTGGGATAAGGATGTGGAAAAACTGGAGCGCAGTGCCGTTATTGATGAACTGAAGATGCTCGACAGCACGCGCGTCCACATCGTGGATGTCAACATTGACGGCGACTCGGTGTCGTGGCATAGCTTAGTGGCGAGCGACGGCACTTCTTGGAAGCACTATTGGGTGCCCGGGTCGATGATGAACAGCGAGGTAATTCGTATTCAAATCACAAGCACTCCCACGATTATTGTCACCGACTCGCTTGGCAAGCAGCAATATCGTGGCAATGATGCCATAGAAGCCCGTCTGGCTGTGGAAAAAATCAATGGTAAGTAGTAAGTAATAAGTAGTAAGTGGAGGGCATAATACTTTTTTAGAGAGAGTTGCACAAAATATTCACTTGTTCATTAACCTGTAATCAAATTATGTTCACAAAATTCAAACACTTTGCCCTGGCATCGATATGCCTCGCTTTGACAGCTAATGTGGAAGCGCAGAATCTTAATGCCGTGGGCAACAATGAGATTATTCTACATGCCTGGTCTTGGTCGTTCAACACCATTTCCCAGCACCTGCAAGAAATAAAGGATGCCGGATATACAATCGTGCAGACGTCTCCCATTAATGAATGTTTCGTTGGCGACAACGGCGGGCGACAGCTCTTTGGCAATGGAAAGTGGTACTATCACTATCAGCCCACCGATTGGACCATTGGCAACTATCAACTGGGTACTCGCGACGAGTTTAAGGACATGTGCGACAAGGCTGGCAAGCTGGGCTTGCGGGTCATTGTCGACGTTCTTCCTAACCACACCGTGATTGACCGCTCTCACATCAATGCGCGTCTCGACAGTGCCGTGAACGGGCGTGAAAATCTGTTTCATGCCAATGGACTATGGCCCATAAATGACTATAGCGACCGCTATCAGTGCACTACCGGCGAGATGGGAAGGCTGCCCGACGTGAATACCGAGAACCCCGATTTCCAATATTATTACATGCAATATGTTAACGATGTGCTGGCATGTGGGGCCAGGGGATTCAGATATGACACCGCCAAGCACATAGGCCTGCCCGATGAACCACGCGACCCTAAATCGCCACAAAACGACTTTTGGGATGTGGCAACCGGGCGCAAGGCGGTGAAAGGGTTGTGGCTGTCGGTGCCTCGCGAGGAACTTTTCATCTATGGCGAGGTGTTGCAGGACAGGAATGTCCCTGAGCAGGGTTATGCCCGGTATATGGACCTCACGGCAAGCAACTATGGATGGGTGTTGCGCAATGCTCTCAACAAGCACGATGCCAAGGCTGGTGACTTGCTAAGCTGGCATCATAGTGTGGATCCTGCCCACTTGGTGACATGGGTGGAGTCGCACGACACCTATTGCAATGACCATGCCTCGGCGGGCATGAGCGATGAACTGGTGCGCCTGGGGTGGGTATTTCTCACCGCACGCCGCTTTGGCACGCCTCTGTTCTATTCTCGTCCTCATGGAAGCACACGCGATAACTACTGGGGCGACAACGAGATTGGAAAGGTTGGCAATGATGAGTTCAAGCATCCTGTTGTGCGTGCTGTCAACGAGTTCCGCCATGCCAATGCCGCTGAGCCCGAAAACATCATTTTTAGCGACAATGGCAAGCAAATCATTGTGGAGCGGGGCAAGAAAGCTACAGTGATTATCAATCTCGACGAGCAGGCTGCCACAGTTGCCATTGCTGTAACTGTTGAAAATGGCAAATATCGTGATGCAGTAACTAAAAAAATCCTGCAGGTGAAGAAGGGCGTGCTCAACGCCACTCTCGACCCCATGACAGCCTATATCCTAAGCAAGTGATAAACTAATTTTGCATATATATTTTTTGTATTTCATAATCTAAAAAACTAATTCCTAATGCTTTCAAGAATCATCGCTGCTGCAGTACAGGGCATCGACGCCATCTCGGTCGATATTGAAGTCTCGGTGGAGTGGGGCACTGGTGCCGTAATGGTGGGGCTGCCCGACACTGCCGTGAAAGAGAGTACCGAACGCGTGCGATGTGCCATTGGCAACGCAGGCTATAAATATCCCCGAAAGGCTGTGGTGATAAACTTGTCGCCAGCCGATATCAAGAAGGAAGGCTCGGCCTATGACCTGCCTATCGCTATTGGCATTCTTGCCGGCAACGAGGAAATCAGTTGCGACAAGCTGGAGCGTTACATGCTCATGGGCGAGTTGTCGCTCGACGGCTCGCTGAGGCCCATCAAGGGCGCGTTGCCCATGGCAATTCTTGCCCGCGAGATGAAGCTCGACGGCTTTATCCTTCCTAAACAGAATGCTACCGAAGCCGCTGTCGTCAACAACCTTAATGTGTATGGGGTCGACAACATCATTGAGGTGATAAAATTCTTGAACAACGAAATTGAACTTGAACCCACGATAGTTGACACGCGAGCCGAGTTCGCACAGGCTCAAGGGCTGTTTCCTTACGATTTCAGCGAGGTGAAGGGGCAGGAGCAAGTTAAGCGGGCCTTTGAAGTGGCTTGTGCCGGTGGACACAACATTCTGCTCATTGGCTCTCCGGGTAGCGGCAAGTCGATGATGGCGAAGCGACTGCCTTCTATCTTGCCACCGCTCACCCTGAGCGAGGCACTCGAGACAACCAAGATTCACAGCGTGGCAGGCAAGCTCTCGCAGGGCACCACGCTGCTTTCGGTCCGTCCTTATCGCGCCCCGCATCACACCATTTCGCCCGTCGCCTTAGTTGGTGGTGGCACTTATCCCACGCCTGGGGAGATCTCGCTGGCGCACAACGGTGTGCTCTTTCTTGACGAGTTGCCTGAGTTTAACCGCTCTGTTTTAGAAGTAATGCGGCAGCCGCTGGAGGACCGCCACATCTCGATTTCTCGCGCCAAGTACAGCATCGACTACCCCGCCTCGTTCATGCTCGTGGCTTCGATGAATCCGTGCCCGTGTGGCTACTACGGTCATCCAACGAAGCAGTGCATCTGCACACCGCATCAGCGGCATCAATATATGAGCAAGATTAGTGGGCCATTGCTGGATAGAATCGACCTGCAAGTCGAGGTTCAGCCCGTCAACTTCGACCAGATGTCGAGCAAAGCACCGGGCGAGCCAAGCGCCGCAATCCGCGAGCGCGTTATCAAAGCGCGCGCCATCCAGAGCCTGCGCTTCAAGAACCACCCCGGCGTACACTGCAATGCCCAGATGACCCCCTCGCTGCTGCACCAGTACGCCGAGCCTGACGCCGAGGGCATGGCACAGCTGCGCCAGGCCATCACCAGCATGAACATGAGTGCCCGCGCCTACGACCGCATCCTAAAAGTCGCCCGCACCATCGCCGACCTCGACGGCAGCGTCACCGTCCGCTCCCCCCACATCATGGAAGCCATCGCCTACCGCAACCTCGACCGCAGCAACTACTTTAACCTTTAGTGATATTATATACTAACAAGCGCAGGGGCAATAACCTCCTGCGCTCGTTTCGATGTTATATTATTTAGTGTGCGTATTGCTAGATTATTACATGTTGCGCAATGATGCTGGGATGGTGGGCATGGCGCCATTTTGGGTGCACACATAAGCGCTTACCTCTACAGCCAACTTATGGGCATCGACAACTGGCATGCCATTAAGTATTGCAGCGCAGAAGGAACCTGTGAATGAATCGCCAGCGCCTACGGTGTCGGCAACCTCTACCTTTGGTGTCTCCTGGAACGACATCTGTCCACGCTTGAACACATAGGAACCGTTGGTTCCACAAGTGAGTACGAGCATGTCGAGGTCATACTTTCCAAGAATAAGCCAGCACTTGTTCTCAATGTCTAGTCCTGGATAGCCAAACATTCGTCCAATTATCACAAGTTCCTCGTCATTGATCTTTAACACGTTGCATCGTCGCAATGACTGTTGAATAATTTCTTTGCTATAGAAATTTTGACGCAAATTGATATCGAAAATCTTCATACAGTCGGCTGGCGTAGCATCGAGGAAACGCTGTATGTTCTCTCTTGATACCACATTTCGCTGAGCCAGTGAACCGTAGCATACGGCACGGCATGAAGCGGCAATCTCTTCAATCTCGGGAGTGAAAGGGATGTTGTCCCAAGCCACGTTCTCCTTGATGTCATAGATGGGTATGCCACCCTCGGCAAGTGTCACCTGCACTGTGCCTGTGGGATAAGGTACCCGTGGCATGAGATACTTGAGCTGATGCTCATCAAGAGCCTCAATAGTCTCTTCGGCAAGCTTGTCGTCACCAAGTGCGCTAATAGCAATGGTGTTGTCCTTGCCCAAGAACTGCCCAGCGTGATAAGCGAAATTGGCGGGAGCTCCACCCAGTTTTTTCCCTTCGGGAAGCACGTCCCATAAGGCCTCACCCAGGCCTACTACATAACGTTTTTCAGCCATAATTCTATTTAGTAGTTTTAAGTTGTTTAATGTAGGTCAATAAGTAAACGACACCCACTGCCATAACAGCAACGGCGCCAGCCTGTCCCATTTCATCACTGGCAAAGCCCATGATGAGCGGGAAGATAGTGCCACCAAAGAGGCCCATAATCATCAGTCCCGACACCTCATTCTGCTTTTGAGGCATTGAGGTCAACGCCTTAGCGAAGCAAATTGAGAACACATTAGAGTTGCCATAACCCACTAGCGCGATAGAAGTGTAGAGAATCCACTTCTCGGTGCCAAAGAACAGTCCAACCATGGCAAGTGCCATCATTATCACGCTGATGATGAAGAATGCGCGATCTTTCAGCACTCTGAGCAGGTAAGATCCTGTCAAGCAGCCAATGGTACGGAAAATGAAGTAAAGTGAGGTAGCAAAAGCCGCATCATGGATAGTCATTCCCAAGCGCTCCATGAGAATTTTAGGAGCGGTGGTGTTGGTGCCCACGTCAATACCTACGTGGCACATGATGCCCAGGAACGAGAGAAGCACAATGGGAGTTCCCAAGAGCTTGATGCACTCGATAAACGAAGATGGCTTGCCTTCAATCTTTGTCTCCTTAATGGGAGTAACCACAAGCAGTAAGGTAGAGAAGATTCCTACCACAAAATAGATTGCGAAGAGCACCCTCCAGTTGAGTCCAAACGAAGGGATGACAGCAGTGGCTCCCCACATTGCCAGGAAGGGTGCCAGGAACGATGCTATAGCCTTCACAAATTGTCCAAAGGTGAGAGAAGAAGAGAGATTACCGCTACCCATTACTGTTGCAACAAGCGGATTGAGTGAGGTTTGCATCAGTGCATTGCCAATTCCCAATAACGAGAAAGAAACCAGCATAATGCCAAAGTTATTCCCGAAGAGAGGGATTAGCAGCGAGAGCACTGTTACAATAAGCGATAATACAACAGTTTTCTTGCGGCCAATTTTGTTCATGAGCATGCCAGTGGGCACACTGAAAATTAGGAACCAGAAGAACACCAGCGATGGGAACACATTGGCCACCGAGTCGGTGAGATGCAAATCTTCTTTCACATAGTTGGATGCGATGCCCACAAGGTCAACAAATCCCATGCAGAAGAAGCACAGCATTACAGATATTATCGCGACTTTATTAGTTTTAGCCATAAAAAGAATTTTTCTTGATTTGTTAGAAGTTTATGTTATAAATAGTTGCCTTACCGCCTTTCACCTTAATTTCGGTGAAAGGAGCAGTCGGGAACACGAGGTTGGTCATTGCCATGCGGCCATCGGCATCAAATGCCTCGATGCTGCAGCGGTCAATGAAGATGCGCAGTTGCTTGATTACACCGTGAGTGGGAGCGACAGTCACAACAGGGAAAGCCTCGCTGAATGAAGCGTCACCACTGACAGTTCTGTCCATAGCAAACGTCTGCTTGGCAGCATCATAAGTCATCACCACCTGTTCGCCGTTGGCGTTAGATAGAATTAATTCCATCGAGTTTTTCACGTCCACGACGATTTCGCAGGTCTCGGTAGGTTTCTTCACCTTGTCGCCACGTGCAGCGAGCATCTCGGGTGATGGTTTCACGCTAACGTAGGTTTCCTCGCCATCGACAAACAAGCCCAGATCACGTGGAATGGAATTGGCACTGCGGAACTGGCGGGTTGGAACTTGATTGGCATACTGCCAGTTGGACATCCATGCCAGCACCACATGACGGCCAGCAGGGGCGTTATAGAACGATACCGTAGCATAGTGATCCTTACCATAGTCGAGCCACTTTGTGACCTTAGGCATAGACTCACATGTAAACTTGTGACCGTCGAAGTCGCCCACGAAGTACTGAGTCGCCGAGCCGCCAAAAGGTCCACCGGGATTGATGTTGCACAGCAGCACCCACTTGCCGTCGATTTTCATCAGGTCGGGGCACTCCCACACGCCACCATGATTGCCATACTCCTTGCCGAAAGAACTCTCATATTTCCACTCCTTCAGGTCACGAGATGAGTAAATGCGCATCTCCTGCCCTGCGGCAAGAATCATATTCCAGCAGTTGACATCGGCATTCCAGAAAGGATTTGGATCACGGAAATCGGGAACATCGCTTGCCAAGACTGGGTTACCCTCATACTTGTCGAAAGTCAAACCATTGTCGTGCGAAATTGCGATAGACTGTGTCTGGTTCTGCCCAGCAGAAGTATAGATGGCCACTACATCGTCACCACTGGTCACACACGACCCCGAGAAGATGGTTCCCAACGCATCAGGTTCGATGGCGATGGGTTGTGGAGTCCAATGAATCAGGTCGGTCGAAGTGGAGTGTCCCCAAGTCATGTTCTCCCATTGAGAGCCATAAGGGTTGTACTGATAGTACAGATGCCAAACGCCATCCTTGTAGAACATGCCGTTAGGGTCGTTCATCCAGCCATAGGCGGGAGTGTGGTGATAGGCAGGACGAAATCGCTCGCGGTTGGTCGCGTCGAACGAGTCGTTGACCTGCATCTCTCGCCAGCATACGAAATCCTTCACTGCACCCGTTGTGCGACGGTCACCGTGGAAAGTCACGTCGAGCAGCACCTTCTTGTTGCCGAAGCGCTGTATGTCAAGGGGCACATAGTAGTCCACCTTATCGACAGCGAGGCGCACATTGAGAGTCTGCACCTGCTCATTGTCAACGATGACACGCACATTAGCCACCTCCTCCTTTTCCTGAACGGGAAGCATGATGTATTTGCCTGTAGCGTCAACCCGCAACATAGCGTGATTGTCGCTCAATATCTGGGGAGCCAGTGCCGTGGCCGAGAAAGCCACGAGCACTGCCGCCAGAATAGTTAATAATCTGTTCATAATTGCAAAGATAATCAATTACCAGATTGCTGTGATACCTTTAGGTCAGAAATGGTGATTTTGCCACCATAATTATTGATGCTCCAGCAATTCTTCTGAATGCCGTAGATGCGGTTGGTATAAGCGCAAACGTCATTGATATACATCACCATGACCGAGTTGTCGGTGTAGATGTTGATGTGATAAACGTTGTTGTCGGGGCGCTGGAATATGTAGCCATCGATACCCTCGATAAAGCCCTTACCCTCACTGCCTTCCTGCTCAAAGTTCACCTTACGGTTAAATTCGCCCTCGGGATTAACAACCATAGTGTAATAGCGATCAGAGTCGGAACCACGAACCAACGAAATACCGAAACGGTCCCAGTTGTTGGATGTTGTCACGGTGAACGATATATGGTTACATGTTCCAAGACGGTTGTACAGCACATAAGCGTCATCTCCCGTGAGAGTGCCATTAACACCACTCATTTGAGCACCATTGCTGTCCATCACCCTGACGTTCTGCTCTTTGTTGTACTTAGCTGCAATAGCAGGCACCTCGCCAAGAGTCAAAGTTCCGTCAGCATGCTGAATGATCTTGTGGCATACCAGTGCGCCCGACCAGTTAGGCTCGCCGCCAGCACCAACATTGATGTTCTTGTCATGGATGGTGGTACCTGTGCGATATGGGCACCAACCCCAGATGTAGCGGTCTTGACCATTGCTTGCTGTCTTGCCGGCATAGAAAGCACGGCTGTCGAGCACACCCTCATGACCATCATGTGGCCAGTTGGCGCCTGGATCGTTGAAGCAGGCCTTCAGTCCCTCGAAGGTAGGAGCCATCATGTATTTAACTTTGCGGCTCCAAGAGGCACGATAACCCTCACTATACACGCAATACCAGTAGTTGCCCATCTTGAAGATGTCGGGGCACTCACACATGCGGTCCCAAATCATGGGGAAATTGCCAACGTGTTCCCACGCCTTCAGATCGCTGGACTTGAATTCGGCAAATTTCAGGTTGCTTGAGATAACCATGTGGTAAAGGCCGTCGTCAGCAACAAAAATTTGAGGATCACGGAAGTCGTTGTCAGAGTAACCATAAGTCGAACCCTTAAGCATCCACAAGGCATCTTTAGACCAATCTTTGAAATTGGGAGAAGTAGCCCTCATCACTGCCTCGCGGCCATAGCGGTCATGACCTGTGTAATAGATGTAGTATAAGCCATCTTTCTCATTATAGATACAGCAACCTGTACCCAGAGCGGCGTCCTGCTCGTCGGGAGAGGTTCCTGTAGGCAACACCTCGCCCAGTGACTGGTAGTTGGCGCCATCAACAGTCGATACACACCAGAATGGGTGGTAGTTGAAAGCTGCATTGTTGTCATATTCCTGCAGATAGAGCACCTTGAAGTCGCCTCCCTTTGGATCAAAGAAAGGCATAGGGTCACCACAGCGGCCAATTGATGGATTGTAGTAGGTTAGGAAGCCAGCATCGTCTACCGAGTTAAAGAATGTGGTAGTGTTGTCCCAATCTTTTGGAGCATCGGGAGCGAAGTTGTCCTCGCTGCATGCCGACGAAGTGACCACAAAGCAACACAGCAGCAATGCGCTGAAAATATTCTTGAACTTTTTCATGAGTCAATTACTTAGTTAAATAGTTGATAGCATTCTTAGTCATAATCTCTATATTCGTGTGGTACTTCTCGGTGTATCCAGCCTCGTAAGTATAAGAATACCAGTCGTAACAGCCCGAACCGATGCAAATGATGCCACCCTTGCCATCACGAGCGGGATACTCCCAAAGCACGATAGCGCCATCTCCACCAACACCGAGCACTATACCACCAGTGCGGTTGGTCCAAGCATCATAATTGTCATAGCCTCCCCAGTCGGTACCGATGTGGTACTGAGCAGTAGAGTTGGTAATGTGATAACCGGCATCGGTACAGTAAACCTCGTTGGGGTTATCACCTGCAACAAGACCTTGATAGATTGCATGTCCTGCCTGGCCGTTGAAGATGTGGAATGTCCATGGGCCACCACACAACTCGGCATAGGCCTCATCCTGGCCCCAGCAGTTGTTAGGTGTAGTCCACTCGTCGTCACCAGTAGTGCCAATGAATGATGGCAGGTTAACGGCATAGCGAGTGAGCAGCAGAGCACCACCGTTCTCATAGAACTGACGCAACTCATTGAGAGTATTCATAGCATCGGTAGCCTTGGCGACAAAATTGTCATGTCCATCTACACCGCCATCAACATGCCAGTGCCACCAGATGAGCTTGCACTCCGACAAATCAAGAGTACCAGCGCGCAAGTCGGCAAACGAAGCATACAGTGAGCTCTCAACATTGCCAAGCATCCACTGACAAGCAGCCTGAGCCTCAGGATCAAGTTCACTCATAGTAGGAGCTGAACCCAAGAAGAGGGCTTTAGGCTTACTGATAGCGATAACCTTAACAGTATAAACACTTTCGGCCGAATTGTTCTTCACTGTGTAAGTTACTGGCTGAGAGAAATCCTGAGCAACACCCGACGATGGAGTGATCGTAGCATTTACACTATAAGTAATTGTGGGCACCAGATTAGTGATGTCGAGCGATGCAGGAACATAGACAACAATCGACTTGGTTTCTTGATCGATGCTGCCAGTATAAATGTCGTTGATCACAAACTCTGTGATTCGTGCCTCATCGTGGAGAACCGACAATGTCCAGTCAAGATAAACATCACCATGTTTCACGTGCAGAACTTTAGCTGCGTCCATGTTGATGGTTTCACCCTGGCGAACGTTACAAACGGCACCGTCCGACATCTTTAATGACGTAACCTTCATAGCCGATGTTTCATAAACCTCGGGCAAGCGTACAATGATGGATCTTGACGGCAAGTCGATGATACCCTCAAAGTTATCGAGGGAGATTTGTTCAATCATGCAGTTACCCGACAACTCCAGATCACTGACGTTGTCATCGGAGCATGAACTGAGCATTGATGCGAATCCGCAGCATGCAAGACACGCACATAATATATATAATATCTTAGTTTTCATATTCATTGATATTTTATTCATCTGAATTTAACTATGTTGCTGTGATTACCAATTACCAATGTTCTGCTTGTAATGGCCGTTAGAGGCTGAAATCTGACTGAACGGAATAGGCAGGTACTCGTCCTTGTTAGCAGTGAAATGTGCGGCACTGTAAATAGAACAGTGGCTGATTTCCTCGGCAAAATACTTGTTAAGCACCGTGGCAGCATCACCCCAGCGCACGAGGTCGAAGAAACGCTCGCTCTCCATGGCCAATTCCAGACGGCGTTCCATCTTTACAATCTTCACGACATCTTCTTTAGAATAACCGGGGCGATAGGTGCTTATGTATATATCCACACCAAAGGCGTTAGGATAGCTTGAAATCATCTGAGTGCTAGTAGCTGCACGCGAGCGCAACTGGTTCACCAAATTGATGGCTTGGTCAGTCTGTCCCAACTGAGCATAAGCTTCAGCACGCATCAACAGCACGTCGGCATAGCGGAAGACGATGCGGTTCATTGAGCTTGCCCAGTAAGAACCCTTAATGAGGTAGCTGCCAATGAGAGCAGGGTCAACATTGTGCTTGAGTGACACATAGTAGCCATACAGACCATTACTGCGGCTCCAGATACTGGTCTCCTCCATCATGAATTTGCGGTTAAACATGTAGGGCAAGCCTGGCATTCCCACTGTGAGGAACAAGCGTGGGTCGGCATTGTCGGTACTCATGTCATAATCTTTGTCATTGAAATCATTAATCAATGGCAAGCCATCGGCACCAGTGCGGAAAGCATTAACAAGATTCTGCGAAGGCTTGTAGAAGTCGCAACCGCCATCGGTAGCACCAGGAATGTTGGGTGGAATCAAGCCATAACTCCAATTCAGGTTACCATAGGTAGAGCCATCGTTGCGTGAGTATTGGATAGCCCAAATGCTCTCGATACCGTTCTCATATTCTTCCTCAGGGCGGAAGTTGTTATGGATATCTGCCTCAAGACCATAGTTGGCATACAGAGAAGGATTGGTAAACTCAATTACCTTCTGCAGGTCTTCTTGATTGATGCTTGTCACCTGATTGCTGCTTGCGTCATCCTGACGATAAGCCTTGTAAAGATATACTTTAGCCAGAAATGCAGCTGCGGCAGCACGGGTTGGGCGTCCCTTGTCCTGCTGAACTTCGGGAAGAGTGTTATAGGCTTCCATCAAGTCATCGATGATGAGTTGCCAGCCTTCGTCATTGGTATATTGAGTGTTAGACAGCTCGTTATACTCATCGTAGGTCAAGTTCTCATTAATTACAAAAGGTATGTTTTTGTATAAGCGCTTGAGCAAGAAGTGGCCATAGGCACGCAAGAACTTCATCTCGGCCAGGCGCTGATTCTTCATAGCGTAGCTGTCATCGGTTTCATTGAGCAGGGCGATGGCGCTGTTCACACGCGACAGGCTGTTATACAACCTCACCCACATGTCGTTAATGTTCCAGTTGGTGGTGAGAACACCTTGCTGAACCTCAAGCTGATGGAACACGTCACCGTCGCTGGTGCCGTTGCCACCCTTATAGGCATCATCACTACGCACATCATAGTTCCACATCGAGAACGATGAATTGATGTCCTCGGCCGTGGTAAATATAGCGTAGGCCGAGATTGCCATAGCCTCAGCATTCTCAGGAGTCTTCACTTGATCATCACTTAGTGTGGCCTGGGGCTTGTGCTCGTCAAGAAAATCTTCACAAGATGTAAACAATGTGGTGGCACTACAACAAACCAGACCAACACATAATATATTAAATATCTTTTTCATAGTGAATCTGAATTTTTAGAATGAAACATTAAGACCGAAAGTAACATTTAGCGGGATAGGATAGCCAAAGTTGGGATTCTCGGGATCCACACCAGTGAACTTTTTGCTCTTGATGGTTAACAAGTTCTGGGCCGATACATACAAGCGCAAGCGTGCGAGGCGCATCTTGTCACACACGTTGCTGCCAAAGTTGTAACCAATCTGGACGTTTCGCATTTTAGCATAGGAACCATTCTCAACAAAGTAGGTGCTGACGCGCTTCTCATTGTTGTTGTCCATTGTGCTGACAGCAGGAATGTTGGAGTTTGGATTTAAGGGAGTCCATGCATCGAGCAAGCGACGGCCCTTGTTCAAGTTAGAGATATTCAGACCACTCCACAAGTCGGTCTCGCGCTTCAGGTCACTGATCACGTCAACACCCTGTGCACCCTGCCAGAACATGGTGAAGTCCCAATTCTTGTATTCGAGATAGATGTTAAGACCCCAAGAGAAATCGGGCACTGGCGAGTAAATCCATTGCTGGTCTGTCTCGTTAATGACTCCATCTTCATTCAGGTCTTTCCAGCGGATGCGACCAAGGCCAGCACCATCTTGTGCGGCGTGGTTGTCAATCTCGTCTTGACTCTTAAAGATACCGTCATAGACATATCCTACTTGAGCACCCATTGGATGTCCCACTACGCTCTCAACACCATTGCCACCGAAAGCGCCGTTGGCTGCCAGAGTCTCGGGAAGCTTGGTCACCTTGTTGCGATAAGTACCGATGTTACCAGAGATGTCATAATGGAAATCGCCAGCCGAACCACGATAACCGATGTTCAACTCAATACCCTTATTGGTCATCTCACCAGCATTAATCCACTGGCTACTACCCTCTCCCATCACACCGATGCCGGGCATGTTAACCAAGATGTCGGTAGTCTTCTTGTAGTACCACTCAAACGAGCCATACAACGCATTGCGCAAAAAGCCGAAGTCAAAACCAAGGTTGGTCTGTGTCGTGGTCTCCCACTTGAGGTTATCGTTACCTAACTGGTTGCGCTTGAAACCACTGGCAAGGGTTTGGCCGCCATTGGTGCCGGCAATATCATAACTGGTACCGTAGCTCTGGCCACCGAAACCAGCCTCGCCATAATTGCTCTCAAAGATAGTGTAGCGGGCAATATTGGAGATCTCCTGGTTACCAGTCTGTCCCCAAGATGCTCTCAGCTTAAAGTTATCGAGCCACTCAAGTCCCTTCATGAATGGTTCCTCACTGATACGCCAACCAGCACTCACCGATGGGAAGGTACCATAACGGTTGTTGCGACCAAAGCGGCTTGAACCATCATGACGGATAGTTACACTAGCCAGATAACGGTCGTTATAGGTATAGTTCACTTTGCCGAAGAAGGAAACCAGAGAGTAGCCTTCGCCAGAACCATAAGCCTCAGCTTTGCCAACTGCAGAGTTGGGCCACATGTAATTTGGATTCAACACAGCAAAGTCATAAGCCTTGCCGCTGAGCCATGAGTCGTCCTCACGGTTGA
Source organism: uncultured Prevotellaceae bacterium (assembly GCA_946410125.1). Classification (GTDB taxonomy): domain Bacteria; phylum Bacteroidota; class Bacteroidia; order Bacteroidales; family Muribaculaceae; genus Sodaliphilus. The sequence goes on from CAMJZF010000001.1 coordinate 60,642, forward strand.
GCTCGACACCAACCATGATGTCACCGCGATGCAAATCGCGTTCCAAATTGTAAGTGGCAATCGCGTTCCACATCCACTTGGTCCAGTGCTCCTGCTTGGCCTCAACAGCGTTGATAGGATTGGCAACTGTACCCTCGGTAATAGGATAAGTGAAAATGCGTTGCTGTTTTTGAGCATAGTCAAGACCGAAGGTTGTCTTGATGTTGAAATTAGCAAAGGGATTAATGTTGATGAATGCATCACCAAACATACGCCAATAGGTGTAGCGGTTGTCGCTGTTGCGGTCAAGACGAGCAACAGGGTTCTCACGGTCGGGATAACCGCCTACTGGACCAGCATAATGGCCATCGGTAGTATAAACAGGTAACGATGGGTTAAACTGAAGCACATTCTCAAGGAATCCGCCAGGAGCCTGAAGCTCATTGGTGCGGTTTACTGTGAAATGCTCACCCACAGTAATAAGTTTGCGCTCTCCTACGTTCAATAGCTTGTAAGTTGTATTCATACGAGCCGAGAAGCGCTGGAAGTCAGACTGCTTGATGATACCTTTATTTTTATAATAACCGAGAGAGAAGAAAGCAGAACCATTCTCAGTGCCATTGCTCAGCGACACATTATATTGCTGAACTAAGCCAGTGCGAGTGGTCTCTTTGAACCAGTCGGTATCGGCAGCGGGTGTCGTGCCGGCAGGATCGAGGAACTTGTTCATTGTGATGCCGTTGAGCACGGGAACACCGTTGGCATTGTAGCTCCAGTCATAATGATATCCCAAACCATTCAAATTGGGGTTCAGGCCATCATTGACATAACCTTGCCACATCATTTGGCCAAACTCTTTGGCATTCAACACTTTCATCTTGTTGGCATAGGTCTGTACCGACAGGCTGGCATCAAAGTCAATTTTCACTTTTCCGTCTTTGCCGCCCTTGGTGGTAATGATAATCACACCGTTGGCAGCACGGCTACCGTAGATAGACGCCGAAGCGGCATCCTTGAGCACCTGGATGCTCTCGATGTCGTTGCCGTTGAGTTCGTGCATACCGGCTTTGGTGGGAACACCGTCAATGATGTAAAGAGGGTCGTTGTTGTTGAGCGTGCCAGTACCACGAATACGGACTGTTGCAGCACCCGATGGGTTACCGTCGGCCGCGATGTTCATGCCTGGAACACGGCCCTGCATCGCCTTGATGGGGTTGTTCTCGTTCTGTTTTGCCAGATCGTTCACACTAACTACCGACACAGCTCCGGTCAGGTCGGCCTTGCGCTGGGTGGTGTAACCCGTCACAACAATCTCGTTCAGAGAAATTGCATCCTCTTTCATGGTGACTACCATGCCGTCACTAGCGGGCATCTCAACATCGAGGTAACCCACATAGGAGAAAACGAGAACTGCTCCGGGATTCACTTTGAGGGCAAAACTGCCGTCAAAGTCGGTCACTGTACCATTAGTGGTACCTTTCTCAATCACTGATGCACCGATGACGGTTTCACCCGTTTCATCTACGACTGTGCCAGTGATCTCGGTCTGTGCGTACGATATCAGGTTACACACAAACACGAGAGCTAAGCTCAATAGAAATCTTTTAGGTTTTCTCATTCTTGCTTGGTTTTGATTAGTACATTAATTAATAAAAAATATTTTTGGCAAAGATAAACGGTTGGAAGGCAAAGAAATATAAAAAATAGTTCTTATGGTATTAAAATTGTTTCAATGCAACATATTTAATAGCAAATGAAACATTTTTGTCGTGTCTTTATTGGTCTTTGCATTAACTTTGTAATACAAAAAAAGAAGGTGTGGACTCATGACATTTCACTTTCTGAACCAGGTCTGCGACAACCGTTGAGAATAGATGAAATGTTGGTCCACACCATTATTATGTTATATAATATGGTGAAACCCTGAACTCTCTATTCTCATCTTACCAAGGTCGCAGTTTGGTTCAGAAAAGAGTCAGCAACTCATTTTGCCAGAATGTTATTACTCTCTCATAGAGTATGAGTGCAAATATAACGATTTTTTCTTGTTTTTAAAATGCCATGAATAAAAAACCGAAAACTTATGCACTAAAAAAATGAAAAACAACAAATTTGTACATTCCTACCAAAAATATTAAACTGAATTATTTCTTGCGGCACTCGCCTGGCACTGTTCCATACTCATCCTTGTAGCATTTAGTAAAATAGGATGGAGAGCCGAATCCTACCTTATAGGCAATCTCGCTCACTGTCATTGCTGTGGTGGTGAGCAATTGATACGCTGCCTGTAGTCGAGCCCTGCGCAGCAAATCGACAGGCGTGTTTCCAGTGATCGCTTTTATCTTGCGATAGAGTTGCACACGGCTAAGCCCAATCTCTCGGCTTAGGTCCTCAACGCTCAATTCGCTGTTGCCCATTTTGCTTTCCAGAATAGTCTTAAAGCGCTCGATGAAGGGATCGCTGATATAATCTACGGCCGATTCAGACTGTTCGCTTGCAGTTTCGGCAGGAAGCTTGGCGCTCCACAAGTCTTTTAACTGATGTCGGCTCTGAAGCAGATTGGCAATGCGGGCTAGCAGCAAATCGCTTGAGAAGGGTTTCGTGATATAGGCATCGGCGCCACTCTCATATCCTTCAATCTGATGCTCACTCAGTGCCCTCGCCGTGAGCAGTATTACTGGGATGTGGCAAGTGATTATATTGGTTTTCACACTTTGGCAAAACTCCAGGCCGTTCATGTTTGGCATCATTACGTCCGACACAATGATATCGGGCACCAGCTCTTCAGCGATTTCTAATCCATGCTGCCCGTCGCAGGCCTCAAGCACTTTATATTTCCCTTTAAGGATAGAATTGAGATAAGCTCGAATGTCGGCATTGTCGTCAACAATCAGCACGGTGGACGCATTCTCGTCAATCTCGTCAACACTAGATACAGTATCAACTGGGCGAGTTACTATCATTGCGTCTATCTCATCGCCATCCATGCTCGAACTGGGAGCTCCCACTTGGGCGTCAAGCAACTTTGAGATAAGTTTAGTAAGATGCCGTGTGTTGCGTCTCACTATAGAAAAGATGCCATTAGTTTCCTCGCTGGCGTTTTTAATCTCAGGGGTTTCGGCAAGCTGTTCAAGTGGACCTTCAATAAGGGTAAGTGGAGTGCGCAGCTCATGACTGACTTGGGTGTAGAAATCAAGTTGGTCTCGCTCCATCTGCCGGCGCTCATCCTGTATTTTTGCGCGTTGCAGATAATACATGTAAATGCCTAGCAACAATGTGAGCAACAGCCCTATTGCCACCAAGGCAAGCCATGAAATCGTGCGCTGGCTGTTGAGTTCACGCATATATCCGCTGGCTTTCTCGTGCAGCTGCTCAATATTCTTTGACTGCCTTATCACCTCATCACTCTCAAGCTTGAGCACGCGAGCATTGTCATGAGTGACCAAGGCCGACATGAATTTTGTCTCTTTCTTATAGGGCTTGCCCTCAAGAATGTCTACTGCAAGCTGTATCAGCTGGTCGCCATGAGTAGGATAAATATAGGACGCCTCAAGCAACGAGTCGCGCACTAGCCTGATACCGCCATCCTCGCCTGGCAAACCGTCGATTCCACAAAACAGAGGCAGCTTCTTGCCTTTCTCACTAAATGCCTTGCGTGCGCCCATCGCCGAACGGTCGTTCATGCCAAACACTAAATCAACGTCAACACCATCGTGGGCATCAAGCCATTGTTTTACTATGGAGTAGGCAGTTGGTTCAGTCCAGTCGCCCTGAAGGGTCGATACCACCTCTATGCCAGGATGCTGCGATATGGCACTCACAAAGCCATCGTGACGCTCAATAGCTGGCGAAGAGCCCTTCAGACCCATCACTTCCATTATCTTTCCCTTTCCGTTGAGCCTCGTGGCAATATATTCGCCCATCAAGCGCCCCATCTCATAGTTGTCGGCACCCATATATGCCGTATATTTCTTAGAGCTCGTCTTCCGCTCAAACACGATGACCGGAATGCCCTTGTCATAGGCCCTATCAATCGCCGACGAGATAGTAGAAACCTGATTAGGCGCAACAATCAGTAAGTCGATACCACAGTCTATGAGGCTGTCGATCTGCTGAATCTGACGCTCGTCGCTATCGTAGGCCGCCGCAAAACGCAACACAACATTATCATGAAAATAGGCTCCAATTTTCAATTCTGAGTTTTGTTTGTTGCGCCAAATATCATCAGAGCACTGCGAAACACCTATTCTATATTTCTTAGTGCCATGAGAGCAAGAGGCCAAAATTGCTAAAAATAAAACTATGATTATCCAATAAACATTTCTCATGTTTTTATACATTCATGTATATTGCTATAAATTTTTAGAATGCAAATTTCATAAAAATTCCATTATCCTCCAAATCTATTCAACAAAAATACATTTCATCCCCTTTTTAAAATCAAAACCACACATAAAAACCTAACAGCCCCGTCCATCTAAATTTGAAGAATAATGGAATTAAAGAATTGAGACAATTGCCCAACATATACAAAATTTCGGTTTACTAAAATTCTCGAGCGTATAAAATATGGCTTATGTTACAAACCTCCGTCAAATAATATTGAAGATGAGATTTTTAACTAAAAATCAAAATTTTCAAAACAACAAAAAATGGCATTAAGTCATTGAAAACCAACCAACAACACAGTTCTAATCCCACCACATAATCGTACACTTGTGCCGTAGCCTTAGTTGGTGGCGGCACTTATCCCACGCCGGGAGAGATTTCGCTGGCTTACAACGGTGTCCTTTTCCTTGATGAGTTGCCTGAGTTCAACCGCTCGGTGCTTGAGGTGATGCGGCAGCCGCTTGAGGATGATTATATGGATTATCAGTGGTTTGATTTTAATGAATTTACCCACTGCTATTGCCCAACTCTATGAACTTGTGGTCATGCTAAACTACGCGAAGAATTGGCTATGGTTCTTTACTATCATTATCAGTAGGGTGAGCGCACTTGCTGTTACACAACACTTTAACAAAGTTAATAACCGACCCATTGGCAGAATCAAGTGTGCGCCCGCTTAATTCCACCAGCGGGTAAATATAAGCATTTTGGGTGGTTAATCCTTCAAACAACCGATAGGCACAACCATTACGCCATCTGTTCTCATGTAAGCATATTGTCCTACGGCAGTTAAAACCATCTTAAATGATGGTTTCTTCATTCTTGTTGTGTCTATCTTTTCAGCCAAATTGTTTAGATTGGCAGCCCCTTCCGCAATAAGTGTATCACCACCCAGTTTTATCTCAATGAGACCATAGCTGCCGTTTCTCAAATGCATAACAGTGTCACATTCAAGACCACTCTTGTCTCTGTAATGGAACACATCTCCATCGTTGGCTTCGGCATACACACGAAGGTCTCGCACACAGAGCGTTTCAAAAAACAAGCCCAAAGTGTTCAAGTCGTTAAGCAAGTCATCAGGTCCTATGCCTAAAGCCGCAATAGCCAAAGATGGATCCACAAAATAGCGTGTGTCGCTGGTTCGTATGGCGGTTTTTGAACGCAGATTGGGGTTCCAGGCTGGCATGTCCTCTATCACGAAAATCTTTTTCAATGCCTTGATATATGACGAGACTGTTTCGTCGCTCATGTTTTCAGGCTCATTCGTTTTCATGTCCTCTATGATAGTAGGTATACTGGCCATAGCTCCTTGTAATCGTGCATAGGAGCGCATAAGCCTCTTGGCACGGAACTCATCTCTTTCAACTCCGTCAACTCTTGAAATGTCAGAGCGTGTTATGGCTTCAAAATACTCTGTGACTTGACGAAGTGATGCCTTCTGACTTTTCTTGGTTAGAGATTTAGGCCAGCCACCTCGGCAAATGGCAAAAGCAATGTCTTCCATCTTAAGCACACTTTCTCCATCAACCTTTTCTGGCTTAGCAAAAAGAGCCCTGACACTCACATCTCCTGAAGATTCTCCCGATTCCCACAACGTCATGGGGCGCATGGTGAGCCATGCAAAACGACCAGCACCAGTATGGCGAATTCTTGATTTATCTGCAGGAACGGCCGAGCCTGTAAGTATGAACAAACCATCATCCTTTTTGTGGTCTGCTTCAAACCTTACGGCATCCCATATTTGAGGAGCTATCTGCCATTCGTCAATAAGTCTCGGTGTGGCACCTTGAAGCAGTCGTTTAATGTTTGTTTCCGCCATCTGGAGGTTTTGCCTTATGTTTGCGGGGTCATCCATATACAGGATACTCTTAGCTTGCTGTTCTGCTGTTGTTGTCTTGCCACAAGCTTTAGGTCCTTCAATAAGAACAGCTCCCATTGCTTCTAATCTCTCTTCTAAGAGAATGTCTGCAATCCTCTTCCGATAATTGAAAGTGTTTTCAGCCATAGTAATAACCTTGTATGATTTTCGGTACAAAGGTAGTAATTATTCTTGAAACAAAAGAATATTTTACTTACAATTTGGTTATTTGGCTCTATTTCGCTTGGTCGTTTGGCTTAATAATATTTGGTCGTTTGACTTTTTTCTACTTGGTTATTTGGCAAAGTGCTGCTCGGTAATTTGGGATAAACTCGGTTATTTGTGCCCTCAAGATTACAGTATGTTGCTATAAATCGTTTAATATACCCCAAAATTCTGCGTAAACAATGCGCAAACATTTTGTTTCAGTTGATTGCACATCACCAGCTTTAAAAATCAGCGAAAAAGAAACTTTTTTATCAAAATTGGCTGAGTTTTAAAAATCAATTTAGTCTAAATCGATGTTCTACAATCCCACCACATAATCGTGTAGTTGTGCCGTTGCCTTAGTTGGTGGCGGCACTTATCCCACGCCGGGGAAATTTCGCTGGCGCACAACTGAGTGCTTTTTCTTGATGAACTGTGAAACAAATAGCAACTGGTTTAGGTATAATAATATAACAGACTTTGCAAGTAAGATAGGTGTTACTAGGAAAACAGCCAGTAAGTACTTGAAAGATCTAGATAAATATATAGAACCTTCTAAAGTTAAGGATTGCACTTCACTAGTAAGTTATTCACGTTAAAAGAACAAGAAACAATTAAATCAATCATATTATGAAAAAGAACTTTAATATTATAGACTTTTTGTTAGGCTTATTGTTTGCCCTGCTTTTATGTACGCTGGTTATTGACAGCTTAAAAACCGAAACATATAACAAGCATATAGAATAGCTAGAAATCAGTAGAGATTATTACAAACAAAACTATTAGCTCTATAAATAGTTTTATGTTGATTCAGTCTTAAACAAAGAAGATGAACCCTTATTAGCATAGTGAAGCAAAAGGTAGATAGTTACTGGCTGGCTTCTTTCAGCAAAAATTAACACCTACAGCTTTACTACTGGCTAGTATGACACTGTAGATGGTTATGTATAGCACAAAAACAAAAGTATAGTTTTTGAGATAAAAGTTAGGTATTAGAAATATTTAGACTATCCAGATTTGATTATAGAAGAAGTAAAATATTAGAATCTTCTTAAAGCAGCTAAAGATTAGGATACATTCCGCTATTATAACTTTATTGGTGATTACCTGTTTATCTTTAAGCCTAGTGCTTTTAAAAATGCCAGGACTGGCTGTTTAAGGTGCAACAGGACTACAGCCGAAAATAACGGTAGAGTAGATAAACTGTTAAGGTTTCTGGATAAAGAGAAAGCAACAGTATATAAGAAAGTAAATGGTAAATGGGATAAGATAAAGTAAAAACAAAACCCAGCTTAGAATTAACTAGGCTGGGTTTTAATTTTCACTTAATAGTGTTATTCTACTATAACAGTCTTAGTAGTGTAGTTAGAATAAACAATAATTTGAATACCTTTAGTGTTCTCATTTACTTGCATACCCTGAAGGTTGTACCTTGCTACTTCGTATGCTTCACCATCATCACTGTGAACGATACTAATGGCACTATCATCATTTGAAGAGGATTTTTTAGATAACAAATAAAACATTCTTGGAGGAGAAGTAGTTCCGTTTCCTGCAGCACAGAAAGACTCAACTTCAAATCCCTTTTGTGATAATAAATTTAGAATAGTTCCAATCTTTACACCACTATCACTATAATAACTTTTTATGTCGCTTGGTAAATCGCCAGTCAAATACATATATTGGTAACTATCACTATCAACATTTCCTGCATAAATAGTTATATAACTCTTTTGAGCATACACACTAGTTCCTGTAGCCATCAGGAACAATAAAATTAAAAATTTCTTCATAATATTTCTAATATTATATATAGTTAAACAATTATTATTCTTCGATGGATTGGCAAATCTCTTTATCCTAATAGTCTGATTCTTGTTCTCTATCAGATTGTTTCTCTCCCAGTTCATCAGTATACTTAATTGTTAATGGAAGTTTATCACTAAATTTATAACTTATTGCAATATAACCATAATCAAAATACCAATAGATATAATTACCAGATTTATGAGAATAATTACCATATTTTTTGATAAATGAGTTTACCAATCTATCCTTCCTATATTCCAAAGTACTATCTGAATAATCTGAAAAACTGGTATAGCCAACTCCAACCGAATATACAATTTTGCTTTTTGGAGTCACGAAAACACCAAGTGAAACATCTTCCCCACCAAAAACACCATCAAAATAATGAATGTTAGTTTCTACCTCTCCTTTATACTTGAACCCTTTGGCAACCATTCTCTGCTTGAATGTAGAAATGCTGCAACCCAAAGGCTGACCTAAGAAGTTCATTCTTTGTTGTGCTACTACAGACATAGTTAGAAACACAAACAATAATAAAGAAAATACTCTTTTCATAATTAAAGTCATTTAGTTGTTATTTTAATTTACCTTCTTTGTACATTTTGTAATGCTGTGTACAATACCCTGAAGTTTTAGCAGCTCTGGAACACCTAGAACCACTTTTAGTTTTTGCTTTGCATTGCTGCCCGTCACATAAACACGATATTTAGCATCAGCTAATCGGCGCACATACTTATCCCAGTGAGGAATGTTCTGCACCTCGTCAAGGAATACCACCGGTTTCTTACCATACAGTTCCAGATGGGCTTCCAGCAGGCTATTGAAGTCTTCAGCCTGGAATTCCGCCAGACGCTCATCTTCAAAGTTCACAAACAAAATCTCGTCCCAACCCTTACCTGCCGCCTGCAGCTGCCGCACACGCTGATATAGCAGGTACGACGTGCCCGCATGTCTCACTCCAACTATCACATAATTGCCATTCTCCTCGAATTCAACGGGACGGGGCACAATTATCGCTTCATCCACTTCGCGTTGCTTACTGATCAAGCATTGTTTGATGACATCTTTACTGAGACTCATATAAATTGTATTTTATAAGAACAAGATTGTTTTATAAAGTTTAGTTTACAAATGTAGATATTTTCTATAAAACAAAATTAATAAAATCCTATTTTTTGCAATATTTTCACCCCCTTTTTATCGCAAACCATGATTTTCCCCTGGCTATTCTTGTGCTAAGTTTTGCCTATTGTGTTTGGCACCCCTTGTTTTATCGGACAATAATAGTTAATACTGTCACTTCATTTAATATAACTTTTTGTGTTGATAGACAGAACTCCCTACTTTTGCATCGTAAAAAGTTGTCAATGTTGACAGATATTTAATATAGGCTATGGAAATTATTTGCGTTTTTCTTGGTGCTTGTACCGAGTTATTATACAGCCAGCAACTCGCTTTGCCCCGATATTGTCGTTAACCAAGATGGGCGCATTCATTTTTTATAGCAGAGCTATGCTCATAATAGGAAACAAATAGTTAACTTTGTAACGAAGATTGGAATATCAACCATATAAATTAGTAGTTTTGTCTTACAAAGACACTATAATCCAACCTCTTTACGATAATTAGATTCTTAACGAAATAAAGGTTACATTTTCACCTTTGTATCCTATACTAAAATTAATTAATAAAAATATTAATAATTATGAAGGGAAGTGAAGAGTACCTCTATAATTTCATGGAGGGCAGAAGAAAAAGATTTGTAATTCCTGTATATCAAAGAAATTACAACTGGAAACGTGAGCAATGTAAGAAATTATTCGATGATTTAATTGATGTCCATAGAAACGAAAAGAAATCCCATTTCTTTGGGAGCATAGTTTCGGTTAACGAAGACAATAAAACGTTTACCATTATTGATGGCCAGCAACGTATAACCACAGTTTCTCTAATAATGATAGCAATGATAAATGCTGTCAAAAATGGAGAGTTCCAAGATGAAGAAGACATCAAAACAGTTAATAACATTCGCGTGGATTACATTGTGGCTGATGATAACGATGTAAACAAATTGCGTCTTCGTCCATATAATGACGACAAGGTTGCATTCTCCTCTCTTGTATTCGACACGGAAGATAAATATAAGCAAGAATCCAATGTGACGGTAAACTATAAATACTTCTATGACCGTATTGTCAACAATCGTGAACTTAAACTTGATGAACTAAGTGATGCCATAGAGAAATTACAAATTATCTCTATCGAGTTGAAGCCTGAACAAGGCGATGATCCTCAACTGATTTTTGAAAGCCTAAATTCAACAGGACTGGCACTCGAGGAATCTGATAAAATCAGAAATTATATTTTGATGGGCACTCCTGCTGATGAACAGGAACACCTCTATCGTAACTACTGGTATAAAATTGAAAAATGTGCGCAAAACAATCTGGAAGATTTCATATTTAACTACTTGATGATTCACACTGGCAAAGTGAAAAGCAATCAGATATACAATGCTTTCAAAGATTTTGCGAAAGGTAAAGATAATGAGAGCATCTTGTCCAGCTTGCTCGAATATGCAGAAATCTATAAAAAGCTCATCACTCATGACCTTGATGACACTCAAGCTAATAATATTAAAGAAAGAATTGATCGACTCAATATTACTACTCCAACACCATTCTTGATGTCCTTCTACAAGCTATATGTTGAGAAACAATGGTCAAAAGAAGAACTGCGAACAGTGTTGTCAGTTATTGAAAGTTATCTGCTTCGCCGTACCATTTGTGGCTACCAAACAAATGCTCTGCGAAGCATGTTTGCTGGGCTTCATCAGCGAATCACGAAATTAATAGGGACAAGTAATATCAGCTACTCATCTGTAATGATTTACTTGCTAAAAACTATGAGCACAACATTCCCTAATAATGAAATGTTCAAACAATCTTTTGGCGAAAGTGCAATCTATAATTTGCGTCCTTACATTCGTTCCTATATTCTCGACCGACTGGAGCGCAAGAACAACGCAGAAACCATCAATGTGTTTGAGAAGCTTCAAACTGTTCAAAAAAACAAGAGACGTTTCTCGGTGGAGCACATTATGCCACAGACTCTTAATGCGGCTTGGATAGACGAGCTCGGTGGCGAATTGGAAAAAGCCACAGCCATTCATGATAAATGGGTTCACACTATAGCAAATCTTACAGTAACAGCCTATAACTCGGAATTGAGTAATTCTTCTTTTGCTAAGAAAAAAGAACTTGTCTATAATGACAGTACATTGCATCTCAATGAATTTGTTCGCAACAAAGACCAATGGACTGAAACGGAGCTTAAAGAGCGTAGAGATATATTAGTGAATGACGCATTGGAGTTGTGGCAATATCCTGAAACCGACTTCATTCCAGCTACTGCAGTATCTCAACAAGTAACCCTTGATGAAGATGATTTTGATTTTACCCATAAACAATTGAGTAGTATATCAATTATGGGAGTAGAATTTAAGAAACCGACTTTGGAATGGAAAGCAGCAATGGTATGGGCATTAAAACAATTATTTGACCTTGACCCCCAACCTTTGTTTGAGCTGGCCAACGACAATGTCGAGTCATACATAGTGGGAAGTGAAGCAGATCATGTTACAAAAGTTGCCGACAATGTTTATGTTTATTTAAATACAGACACAAATACCAAGATACGGTTATTGCGACGTGTAGCAGAGAAATACCATCTCAACGAGGGTGATGTCACTGATGACATTGTGCTAACCCTCAAGCCAGAAGAATCTTAATATTAGTGCCCGATAAAAACTGAGAGGCAGAAAATTAGGGCTGAACTAAATTTTGTGATTTCAGCCCTTTTGATTTACTTTGCATGAGCAAACAAGCATCTCCATCTTGGTCAAAAGTAGTATTTTATAGGACGTTAATAACAACATATATACAATAGCAAGGGAAGAATTCGAATGTTGTTTTTAGTAATAAACTATTTTATTATGAATTCACTTTTTTCATCCTGATAGGCACTTTTAGTAAAACTAACCCCTCTTAGTTTAAAGAATTTCTATTCTGAACTACAATAATATACGAACTATGAAACATTCATTTTTTATTGCGCTTATGATTTTATGCCTTTCTGCTTGTGCGCAAAAACAACAAGACCAAACAGGCAACGACCGCGGTCAACGAAGACCTGGCGGAATGGTTGAAATGAACAAAGACAACGACTCGGTTTTTGTCGCGCTGAAAAATGAAACGCTGGACAAATTCAAGCAATTCACTTTTGAAGATGCCGAGACAGGTGGCAAACTTGAATACAACCTTTGCATACCAGACGGGTACGACGAATCACAGAGTTATCCGTTAGTGCTGTTCATGGCAGACGCGAGCACGGCAGGAAAAGAGGTTACAACACCGCTCACGCAGGGTTATGGCGCGCTGGAATTTGCCAGCAACCGTGACCAAGACAAGCATCCGGCTTTCGTGCTTGTGCCACAGTACACCGATTGGGCTGTGCAAGACGACTGGAGCACGTCGGCCGAAGTGGAGATGACCATTCGCTTGCTTGACAAAGTTGTCAAGGAATACAATATCGACACCAACCGACTTTACACCACCGGGCAATCGATGGGCGGCATGATGTCGTTCTACTTTAACATTACCCATCCCGACCTGTTCGCAGCATCGCTCTTTGTTAGCAGCCAGTGGGACACAAGCAAGATGCAAGACTTCGGCAGTAAGAAATTCTTCTACATCGTGGCGGCAGGCGACAAAAAAGCATCTGGTGGCATGAATGATTTGACCAAGGTTCTTAAGGCGGTCAATGCTCGCATCGACTCGGCTTCATGGAGCGCCAAGCTGCCTGCCGCCGAGCAAGACCGACTCGCCAAGCAGCTTATTGACAAGGGCGGAAACATCAATTTCATTCGCTGGGAAGCCGGCACGGTACTGCCCGAAGGTGGCAAAGGCATGGAACACAATGCCTCATTTGACTATGCCTATAAACTCACCCCCGTTCGTGACTGGCTGTTTGAGCAGCACAAGTAACACTACGTGAGTTAACAATGCAATCACAATTATTCATGCCCGATAAAGATTGAGGGCAGGAAAAATGGAGTCGTCATTCAGTGTGACGGCTCCATTTATTAATTATTGATTTTGGGTTTAGCCCAGAATTATATGACTATCACTTAACCACGACCTTGCGGCCACCGTTGATGTAGATGCCGGGAACGGCGGGCATGCCATTGAGCTTCACGCCTTGCAGGTTGTACCAGGTGTTGTCGCCACGCATGTCATTGCCGATGGCAGTGATGGCAGTAGGAATCTTGGTTACAACCATCACGAGAGGCTCTTTAACAGCCTTGGGTGAAATGCTCTCGGGGATAACAGCCGAGGTAACGCTGATGGTGTACTTGCCGTCGCCCACTACCTTGAAGTTAGAGCCGTCGACGAGCCCAATGGGTTGATCAAGGAGATCATCGTTAATGAGGAAGAACCCAACGTTGTTGTCGTCAACACCGCCAAACCACTTCCAGCCGTTGCTTGAAGTCTCATCGGGAGTGATGAGCTTGAACTCGGTGCCATCGGTGAGGTCGATAGTTACAGTGAACGCATCATTCTCAAGCTCAAGTGGCACGCGGCCTTCGGCGTTCTGCCAGTTCCAGTCATTGAAGCTGCCCACCAGGTAGAGTTCATCAATTGTGGGCTCTGCTGCCTGGGCGAAAGTGGTAAACACCTCACTTGCCGTCCATGGGCTTGCAGCTTCACCTTCAAGGGCACGCACCTGCACTTCATATTCGGTTTCGGGCTCAAGGTTCTCAATGGTGTAAGGACTTGTTACGTCGGCAACCTCAATCCACTCGTTTTGCACGTCGCCAGATGCTTCAGGAACGAGCACCTCCAGGTCGTCAATGTCGAGCCAGAACTGGTCGGTGCAGTTGAAGTGACGAATTGCGATATAGCCATTACCCTGATAGTTGCTCAAGTCACAGGTGTATTGCTGATAGTCGACGGTAGTGGTGTAGATAGGAGATACTTCAACAAAGTCGTTAAGCGATGTCCACTCGTCGGCCTCGCACACATACACTTGGAAGTTCTCGCTGGCATAGCTGGCACTTTGCTCTTGTGAGCAAGCCCAGAACGACACCTGACCACCGAGTTTCACCATGGGAGTAATCAACCAGTTGTCGGGAGTGAGAGCGCCAAGGCTGTTGTCGTAGCTCATTGAATACATAATGCCAGAGCCACTGTGAGCTTTAACCTGAGTGTTGAGCCATGTCCAGCCCTTGCCGTCGCCATCGTCATCTACAAGGGTGAACTCGGCAACCTGGTCTTCATCTTCAAAGTCCCAGAGTCGGTTGGCGCCCGAAACATCCACCACCTTGCGGTAGCGCAGCTTGTGGTTGCTGGCATCGCTGGTCCACGACACCTGAGCCTTGTCCACATCGGGAACAACGGTCAGGTCGGTGGGAACAGGCACCTGAATGTTTTTAGTCAACACCATTCTATAAGAGAAGAAGATGAATCCCTGCTGGTCGGGATAGGTGTTCTCGATATAGATATTGGCAAGGGTAAACGTCTGTGCCTCGGGGTCATACTGGAACAGGATGTTGCCAAAGTTTACAGCATCGTTAGTGCCGCAGGCATAGATGTTATAGCCGCTATAGGTACCGCAGTACTGTCCGTTAGGGAAACTTGCCACATTGTCGGCAAATCGACCTTTAATCCAAGCTTCGGGGCATGTATAGACTACTCCACGGAAGTAGATGTCATTGCCATCATAGGCAACCGAAATGGGGTTGTCGTTAACATAGGGAACAGTGTTCTCGCCATAATAGTAGATAGCGTCTAAAACCCAGTCGTCCTCTACTACAGCCGTTTCGGGCAGGGTCACCAACACATCGCCCTCGTCTTTAATGAAGTTGGCGACATTTCTTTTCATTCCCGAGTAGGGTACCATAGAGCCCTGGGGAAGCATTTGCGCAAATGATGCAATGGTAAAGACCAGTGCCATTGCAAGAGTTGTGTAAATTTTTTTCATAATCACATTGTTTGGTTAATAGATAGTTGTTATGAGCGCAAAGTAAATAAAAAAATCCCAGTTATCAAATATTTAGTCACATATATTGCATAAATATAGGCAATTATGGTAGGTGTGACAATCACCCCCCAGCCGCCAAAAATGTGTGGCAGGCTTTGTGATAAGTCTTCCTGACTTGGCGTTTTTGTGATTATGAAACTGCCAGTGCTCGCTTAGAGTAGCACTGGCTGCCTATCGTGAGTGTGAATATAGCCCTCTGGGACTACCTTTTCTATGGCGCTGTGTGTTAGCGTCTCTAACCACTAACCTCTCACCTCTAAACTTCAAGTTTCGGTTACTTCCAAAACTTGAATGTATAAAGACCTCACCCCGATTATGCCGGCTGGCGGCTGCGCTGGCGGTATTGGGTGGGTGTCATGCCGGTGTAGCGCTTGAAGTAGCGGTTAAAGTGCTGGCTGCTTTGAAAGCCGAGCCTATAGGCCACTTCGGTAATGGTCACGTTGGTTGAGTGCAGCTCTTCTTTGGCAATGTCGATTATCTTGTGCTGAATGAATTCTATAGGAGTCTTGCCTGTCTCCTTCTTCACGAGGTCGCCAAAGTAGTTTGCCGACAGGCAACATTTGTCGGCGAAGGCTTTCACCGATGGCAGTCCGTTCATGAAGATTGCCTCCTTGTTATGGAAGTAATCGTTGAGAGCCTGTTCAAAGGTTGCAATAACGCTGCTGTTTTCCAATTCACGGGTAATGAACTGGCGGTCGTAAAAGCGCAGGCAATAGTCGAGCAGCAACTCGATGTTGCGGCAGATGAGCTTGCGGCTGAACTTGTCGATGGGACGGTTTATTTCCTCCTTGATTTTGTCGATACAGTCGAGGTAGATGGCACGCTCACGCTCCGACATGTGCAGTGCCTCGCTCGATGAGTACTGGAAGAAACGGTAATCGGTAATGCTCTTGGCAAGCGAGGTGCCGCGCATGAGGTCAGGGTGGAACAGCAGCGCCACCACGTCGGGATCCATGCCGGGAATGGGAGTGGAGGTCACCGTCTGCATGGGGGCAAAGCTCGTTACCGTGCCGTCGCTGTAGTCATAGTCCTTGTGACCGTAGGAGAGCAGGCAACTGCGAGTGTTTTTCAAGAACAGGGCATACACGCCGTAGTGCCATGTCACCTCGTTGTCGATCAACTCACGGTTGGCAATGTCCTTGAGGTTGCATACCGTCACCAGCGGATGCACGGTCTCGATGCCCAAGTCGTGGTTATACTGGTCAATATTGTCAAGCTTGTAAATCATCTTACTATACTTAACGAGAAATAGAGGCGGTTTATTTCCTTTAACTTACCCTATTAAATCCTAATGACCGATTTGGGTTAAACGCTTTTGCCTAATTGGTAAGCCTCCTGCAGCGTGTCGTGGCCGTCGATGTCGCGTGGAGCACCCACTCCGCCGCAAAACAGGTGTGCTACAAGCGACGATTTACCATAACAGTCAATCCACCCTTGCAGGCCGCTCTCGGCACGCTCAGGCACGTGGTCCTCTTCCTCGGCAGCCGTGGTGAGCAGATATATGTCGCGGAAGCGATAATCCTTGGGGTACATGGCATTCATGCGGTCGATGAGGGTCTTCATCTGTCCGCTCATCTCATAGTAATAAATTGGTGTTGCCCAGCACACCACATCGGCATTGAGCACGCTTTCCATAATTGCGGGAACATCATCGTTGAAGACACAGGCTCCGGTCTGCTGGCACGACAGGCAGCCAATGCAGAACTTTATTTCTTTCCCTCGCAGCGAGATGAGTTCAACGTCATGTCCTGCGGCTTTGGCTCCTGCGGCAAACTGCTCGGCCATGGCATGGCTGTTAGAGCCGGGGCGCAGGCTGGTAGAGATAACTACAACTTTCTTCATCTTATTTCAGGTTTTCTTTAAAGAATGATTCAATTTTATCGTAGGGGATGCGGTTGTTCACGTCGTCGTAGAGGTCGGTGTGCACGGCGTTGGGGATAATCATCAATTCCTTGTTGCCTATTGTTTTGCTCTCGCCCTCAACGTGAACGCCGGTCATCTTCTCAAAGGCATATTCCGAGAAATAGCGTGAATGGGCTTTCTCGCCGTGGATGAGCAGCACGGGAGTTTCAATCTCGTGGGCCCAGGCAAGAAGTGGCTGATTCATGAACGACTGGCAGCCAATCACGTTCCAGCCGTCGGTGCTGTTGCCGCTGCGCTTGTGATAGCCACGCTTGGTCTTGTAGTAGTCATGGTAGTCTTTCACAAAGAATGGGGCATCGGCGGGCAAGGGGTCAACCACGCCACCGGCACGCTTGTAGGTGCCGTTCTTGAAGTCCTGGGTGCGCTGGGCGGCAATAGCCTTGCGCTGTGCCATGCGCTTCTCCTGGCTGTCTTCGCTCTTGAAATAGCCTTCGGCGCTAATCTTGCTCATGTCATACATCGTTGAGGCAACCGTAGCCTTGATGCGAGGGTCGAGGGCGGCAGCGTTGACTGCCATCCCGCCAAAACCGCAAATGCCGATGATGCCAATGCGCTCGGCATCTACATTCTCCTGTGTGCTCAGGAAGTCGACAGTGGCAAGGAAATCCTCGGTGTTGATGTCGGGCGAAGCCATGCGTCGTGGCTCACCACCGCTCTCGCCGGTGAACGAGGGGTCGAATGCTATGGTCAGGAAACCGCGCTCTGCCATGTGCTGGGCATAGAGGCCGCTGCTCTGTTCCTTCACAGCTCCAAATGGGCCGCTCACTGCAATGGCGGGAAGTTTGCCTTGAGCGCCTTTGGGTGTGTACATGTCGGCGGCGAGCTCAATGCCATATCGATTCTTGAACGTTACTTTCTTGTGGTCTACTTTGTCACTCTTGGGGAACGTCTTGTCCCACTCTTGCGTTAGTTGTAAATTAGTATTCATTTTTTCTTCGTTTTGTTGGTTCTTGTTGCATGACATGAGGGCTAAGCCCATGATTGCCAGTGATAAAATGATGTGTTTCATAGTGGGTTATTTTGTAGCGATTTTCTTTTTGCCATTTTCAATATATATGCCGCTGTCGGGTGCTGCATTCAGTCGCTGTCCGTTAAGATTGTAAATGCCTTGCTTGCCAGTGCTTGGATAAGCATTAATATCTTCAATGATTGTTGATACGCCCGAGTAGTCAATGTTTGATAGCCAATTTTGTATCAACGTGGCGCGGTTGCCATGATTGTTGTTGTTAATCCACAGTGCTTCACCCATCCAGTTGGCATTAGGCACGAGACGCTTGGCATCGGCCACCACACCGCTTATTCCACTGCTGTGGCTCGACACAATAAGCCCTACGTTCTTGCCAGCCATCTCGGCGCCATGGTGGAACAGGTAGGTTTGAAGAATGGCTGCCATCTGGCTCCATCACAGTGGACTGACGATAATAAAGTTTTCATATTGGTCAAGAGAAATCGACACCGGGTCAATTTCGGGATAGCTGTCGGCGCTGTTGGTATTGGCGTTGATGGCGTTGAGCAATGCCATGCCTATCTCGTATCCGTTGGCTTCATACTGTTGCGACTTGTCGGCAGGATAAATGCGCAGCACATCGGCATCAATCTGCGAAGTTAACGACTCTACAATCTGGTGGCAATGATTGGTGTAGCTATAATATATCACGAGGGTGTTGCCGGCGGGACCGCTACCGGCGGGCTGGAGCGACAAGGTGACCTCGATATTGCTCTCGCCGGCCTTAAGGAACGACCGCAGCCCGTTCTCGTCAAGCTCGTCGATGTGCCCCAAGCGGGTATAGCTCCACGAGTTGGAGCCATAGAAAATGCAGATGTTGCTACTGTTATAAAGTACCACATCGCCGGGTTGTGCGGTAATCTGTTCATTGCTTGTGGGCAACGAGAACCCCAGTGCTCCCCAAATCTCAAAACCGCCGCTGGAGTTGAGTGTTACTGTAACAGGGCCGTCTTGCAGCATTTCTACCAGTGCCTGTGTTGCGGCATTGTTGTAGAGCGTAACAGGCTGTGACACACCGTCGATGGTGATATACATCTTTTGCGACATTGTGGTTTGAGCTGTTGCCTCGTTGCTGTCGTCGGCGCAGCTGCACATCATCATCGCTAACATAATCATTAATGTTTTGGTTAATGTTTTCATCTTGTTTGCCATTTTTGAATGTTTTATCAGGTGCAAAATAAGTAACAATTAGCCAAAGGATTTGTAACTATTTTACTGATTATTGTGCATTTATTACAGAAATAACGGTTACAGGTTAGCGGTTAACGGTTACAGGTTAGCGGTTAACGGTTACAGGTTAGCGGTTAACGGTTACAGGTTAGCGGTTACAGGTTGGGCTGCGCCAGTTTTTGAACACAAATTACCGTGAATTGCCCACAAATTACCATAAATAATAAAAACAACTGAATATTCTGATAAATCTGATTTTAATAATTCAAACCAAGAAAACCAAAACAACCAATATTATTTTGGTTAACTTGGTTCTCCCTTGGTTTTCTTTGTTTGAATTATAATGTAGCACGACCGCACATCTACGAAGTGCATATTAAAGGCTTGGTCTTTCACACAGTGCGCCCCAACTCTGCGAGCTGGAACGCACAATGTGTTTCGCACAATGCCAAGTCTTCGACTTGTCCCCACGCACAGCCTCCTGCCTGTGGGGAGGCCTGTGTGGCTTGTGTGGGCCTCCCTGCCTCTCCCCCTTGAGGGGGGAGATTGAGAGGGGGGCTACCCTTGTGTTCTTGTGTCCTACCTGCTGATTTAGCCTCTCCCCTTGAGGGGGAGACCGAGAGGGGGCACCACCAGTGTCCTGAGAAATTAATATTGCTTGGCTGTTGTGCCATGGCATTACTTTGCATTAAAAAAGAATATCATGGAAAACCACATAAACAAACAGGAGACACAAGTCCCTTTAAATCAAACCGCTAATGAGCCGAGGCGGCAGTTCGACATCGACACGATGCCACTCCACCGCATTCTTGCCATCAATGAGAAACGCAAGCAAGAAAGCCTCGACCACTACGACCCCATCAAGGGCACCGACTGCTCAATGCCACGCGTGGAGCGGCACGTCGATATCGACGAGGAGGTGAGCGGCATCTTCCTCATCCCCGAGACAATGGCTGCCGAACTCGATGCCAACCCCTGCCACGACCGCCGCCAGTGGGAGATGCTGCGCATCAGGCACGACTTCGAGTACTGGTGCGCCACGTGCATCACCATCCTCGACAAGATAAGTGGCAGGCATGTCAACTTCGTGCTCAACCGACCGCAACGGCGCGTGCTGCAAGTGCTGGAAAACCAGCGACTGGCAGGCAAGCCGCTGCGCCTCATCATGCTCAAGGCGCGGCAGTGGGGAGGCAGCACGCTGGTGCTCATGTACATGGCATGGATCCAACTGGTGCTTAAGGCCAACTGGAACAGCGTCATCTGCGGCCACAAGCACGATACCGCGGCTGCCATCAAAAATATCTACACGCGCGCACTCAAAAATTACCCCAAGCACCTCACTCACGGTGGCAAGCAACCGGCGTTCAAGACGTTTGAGGGCTGTGCCAACGTGAACCGGCTCGAAGGCTCCGAGTCGCTCGTCATCAATGCCTCGGCGCGAAGCCAGGATGCCGTCCGCGGCTATGACGTGAAAATGGCTCACCTTACCGAAGTGGCTTTCTGGCCCAGCACCACAATGTATTCGCCCGAGAATGTGATTCGCTCCATTGGTGGCACCATTCCCCTCGAACCGCTCACCATGATAGTGCTGGAGTCGACTGCCGACGGCGTGGGAAACTTTTTTCACAGCGAGTGGCTCAGGGCAAAGGCACGCCTGAGCGACAAGGAAGCCGTGTTTGTCCCCTGGTATGAGATAGAAATCTATCGAAAGGAGGTCGCCAACCCACAACTGCTCGTCGATGAGATGGACGACTATGAGAAATGGCTGTGGCAAGACTGCGGATGCACCCTTGAGATGATTAACTGGTACCACCACAAGCGACGTGAGTATATCGCTCACGACAAAATGGCAAGCGAGTTCCCTACCACCGATGTTGAAGCCTTTAACAGCACTTCCAATAATGTGTTCCCCTTGGAGGTTATCGAGCAAATGCGACACACCACTGTAATGCCATTGCTGCGGGGCGACATGACGGGAAAGGGTGAAAACGGAATGCGAGACCTGGATTTTACCGTCAACGAGTCGGGACCCATGGAGCTATGGAAGCGGCCCGAGCAATCGGCGTTCCGAAACCGCTACATGGTGGTTGTTGATGTGGGTGGGCGCAGTAGCAGCAGCGACTGGTCGGTGATTGCCGTCTTTGACCGCCATCTCGACAGCGACGGCAGCAAGGCCGAGAGTCGTCCCGAAGTGGTGGCGCAGTGGCGCGGACACATCTATCATGACGAGCTGGCTTGGAAAGCGGTGCAGATAGCACGCTACTACGGCAACGCCATGCTTGTCTTTGAGAGCAACACGCTGGAGTGTGAGGGCTACCTCGACAGCCTTAACTTCGACAGGATTAAGGCGACTTACCCCAATGTGTATCACCGCACCACCGACGGCAAGCTCAAGCCGGGGTTCCACACCAACCGCGAGAGCAAGCAGAGTGCCATCTACAACCTGCTCGCCTACGCACGCGACGGCTCCTACCTTGAGCGCGACAACAAGGCAGTCGACGAGATGGCAAGCTACGAAATAAGCCCCGACGGCAAGAAATATGAAGCACGGCAGGGAAAGCACGACGACATTCTCATGACACGCGCCATTGCATTGTGGCTCATCGAGGACATGCGCATCAAGGCAGGACGCTCACGAGCCGTCAACCCCGACAATTTCATCCAATCCGCACGCCTCTTTACTACACCCCCCTGATGTGTCACTTCATTGCTTAGAGTTCTTGATGACGTAGTCTTCCTTGCGTTTGGGATTCATCGGGAACCAGCCTCGCTCAACACGTTTCTTCTGACTGAAAAGCTCGCCGATGCCCCAAAGGGCTGAGGCTCCAAACACACCCAGGAACGACGACAGGTAGATGTTCTCGATGAAAAGGGCGGCGACAATGCAACTGATGCCAATGAGCAGGTACACAATCCAGGGACGAGTGCCCCAGTGATACTCGGTTTTGATGACTATAGGATGCCAAATGCCTATGGTAAGAAAGGTCATAATGGCGATTATAATGCCAGTGAAGTACATTGTTTCTTTTGTTATATTATCACTGCAAAGGTAACAATAGTTTTTGATTCTGCAATGTCCCAACCGATTTCCGGCGCAGACCAGCCTCACCCCTTGAGGTGGCTGATGTGTGGTGGCTGATGTGTGATTGTCACTGCCTCTCCCCTTGAGGGGGAGATTGAAGTGACCCCAAAAAGTTGGACGGGTTAAACAT
>CAMJZF010000002.1 GCA_946410125.1 uncultured Prevotellaceae bacterium
GTATCGCCTGACGAACACGCCTGCACTTGTTACTGATGCCGAAATCAAGTCAAACAAGTTTGACACGATTTCTGGCTGAAAGCGGTGCTGACACGCGTGAGCGAAACCGACTCCTGCGTCGCGGTTCTCTCACGCACGTCAGCGATTTTACCGCACAATCGCCTTGCTCGCCTTGCACATTCCGCAAACGGAAAAGGCAGTTTCACGGACTCGCTCCGTAGGGCGGTCGGGGGGTCTTGACAGACAAAGAAAGGGGAAAATTCCCCTTTTCATCCCCTTTTAGACTGATAATCAGCCTTCTAACTTTTTCAAAGCCGGAAAAATAGAAAAAAACGTAGAATTAACACTGTTTTTTTCTGTAAAAATGCCGATGTACACTAGTTTTACGCCCCTTTTTTGGCACATTTTCAAATTGTATCATTCCGTTTGTTCAACTATCATGCTCCACCATCAATCAACATTATGACTCAAAACCCCACACATCTTTGTAATTTTCTCGCTTGAGCTGAAACATCACCCGGAAAACCGATGTCATCAAATAACAAATCCCGTGTAATCACGCTGAGTTTGGAACTTTCGATGTCGTCATATATCTCCATGCAACAGGAGTTCCGTTGCCGCACGGAAGCCACAACGGAACTCGGTAACACTGAAGTTGATTGTCTATCAGCAGACATCAAACCGCTTGCAATAATGGAAAAACGTGCCGATAGAGATGGGTTACAGGTTAGAATGCTTTTGATCGGAGACTAGAGCCCTTGAACTCAATAAAGTTGAACATCTCCCATCAACGATCTGCGATATATGCACCATAATATTGCGCAATGTCTTCGGGCTTTAAGTTTGTTGTTATGTGGGTGACGCATTAGGTTAATGTGAGAAGTGATAGGTCTGTAAATATACCATGATATGGGGATTTGAGAAATGAAAATCGGCTAACCTGCTATTTATAAGCTGATTAGCCGTCTTTTGTGGTGTGACCCCGGAGGGGCTCGAACCCTCGACCCACTGATTAAGAGTCAGTTGCTCTACCAACTGAGCCACGGAGTCAAAAAAAGAAACCATTTTGTTGATTTCCGACTGCAAAGGTACAACTAATTTTTGAACTGGCAAGCGTTTTGCGAGGTTTTTTTCAAAAAAAAGGAAAAAAAGTGGTTTTTGGACTCTTTTTTCGACTTTTGCGCATTATTTTATGGCAATAATGGTTGCTGGTTTTTAAAAAATTGCTACTTTTGCGAAATGATAATTGCCTGCTTGTGGGTTTTCTTGTGAGCGGAGATTATTAGGATGGGCAAGTTTGAACTGGCTTTTAAACGGCTTGAAATATTTTGACTTGCCTGTTAACCTGAATTGGGTTTAACCATGAATTTTAAAACTAATAAAAAGAATAAAGTATGAACTTAGACGGACGTAGAGAGAGTACTAACGTAGAAGATCGTCGTGGCATGAGTGGCGGCATGAAAGCTGGCCTTGGCGGCGGTGTAATGGGTATAATAATTGCCCTGGTGATGATGTTCATGGGTGGAGGCAACGTGGGTGACGTGCTGGGTAACCTCGGCAATGTAATCCAGGTGGGCGAGCAACCGAGTGTGCGCGAGGACGGGAAGGTGGAGTTCAGCGAGGAAGAGCAGGAGCTTGCCAAGTTCTCAAAGCAGATTCTTGGCGGTACCGAGGACATTTGGTCGCAGATTTTTGCTCAGCAGGGCTTGGGTGAATATCACAACCCCAAGATGGTGCTTTACAGTGGAGCTACCAGCACAGCCTGCGGTCAGGGTCAGGCAGCAATGGGGCCATTCTATTGCAGTGGTGACCAGAGCCTTTATCTCGACTTGTCGTTCTTCATGAGCATGAAGCAGCAGCTTGGCGCCGATGGCGATTTTGCCTATGCCTACGTGATTGCTCATGAGGTAGGACACCATGTGGAGCAGCAGACTGGCGTTCTGCAACAGATTCACAGCAAGATGGCGCGCTATGGCCAAGGCAGTGCCCAGGCCAACAAGGAGAGCGTGCGCATCGAGCTGCTTGCCGACTATTTGGCAGGTTGCTGGGCTCACTACGACAACGAGCAGTTTGGCTCGGTTGAGGATGGCGACCTCCAGGAGGCTATCGACTGTGCCTTGAAGATTGGCGATGACTATCTGCAGAAGCGTGCTCAGGGCTATGCCATGCCCGAGAGCTTCACTCATGGAACAAGCGAGCAACGCATGCGCTGGTTCAAGGGGGGGTATCAGACCGGCGACGTGAGGCGCGGCATCAACAGTGCCATGCAGCTCGACTACAGCCAGCTCTAATTCAAGTTGCATTTCATGATTGAGCGTTAGCTCGATTTTAAACGATAATCCCCTTGGGCAACAGCTCAAGGGGATTATGTTATTCATAATGCTTCTCGATGGGAGCAGGCCTTAGTTGGCTTTTGGTAAGGGCATCGATTATATGCCGCGACCGTGGCAATTCTTGTACTTCTTGCCGCTGCCGCATGGGCATGGATCGTTGCGGCCAATCTTTGGACCCTCGTTGCGAATGGGAGCCACAGGACCGCGTCCTGCCTGGCTGGCACCCATACCGGCCTGACGCTGAGCTGCAGCAGCCGCAGCCACGGCATCTTGTCCGCGCCCCTCGCTGTAGCGCTGGCGACGACGAGGCTCATCGCTGGCACGCTGCACGTCGTTCTCATCCTGAACAGGAATCTGACCGCGCATGAGTGCCGATATTGCCTTGTTGTTCATGTCGCCAAGCATCACTTTGAAGAGGTCGAACGACTCGAGCTTATAGATTACCAATGGATCTTTCTGCTCATAGCTTGCATTCTGCACGCTCTGGCGCAACTGGTCGAGTTCACGCAGATGCACCTTCCAGCTCTCGTCGATAGAGAGCAGGAGAATAGCCTTTTGCCAAGCCTTGGCAATGCACTTGCACTGTGTTTCATAGGCTTCTTTCATGTCGATTACGATGCCGTAGGTGCGCTTGCCGTCGGTGATGGGGACTCGCATCTTGCCTTGAGGCTCGGGAGCACCAGCCTCCAGCTGCTGGCGGCAGATGTTCTGGATGACAGGGTTGGCAACCTCCGCGAGGCGCTCGGTCTTGCGGCGGAAAGCGGCGAGCACCGCGTCAAAGAGCTGCTCGATGCTCTTGCTGCTGTCTTGCTTGCGATACTGCTCGGCATCGAAGGGAGGCTCGATGGCAAATGTGGAAAGCACATGCAACTTCATGTCGTCATATTCCGAAGGACCAAACTTGTTGATGGTGTCCTCAATGCTGTCGTAGAGGGTGTTGATGATGTCGGTGCCAATGCGTTCACCCAGCAGAGCATGATGACGGCGGGTGTATATCACCTTGCGTTGTGCGTTCATCACGTCGTCATACTCAAGGGTGTGCTTGCGAATGCCAAAGTTGTTCTCCTCAACGCGTTTCTGTGCGTTCTCGATACTTTTGGTAACCATTGGCGACTCAATCATCTCGCCGTCGTGCAAGCCCAGACGGTCGAGCAATTTCACTACTCGCTCGCTGGCAAACAGACGCATAACCTTGTCTTCGAACGACACGAAGAATACCGAGCTACCGGGGTCACCCTGACGGCCGGCACGACCACGCAGCTGGTTGTCGACGCGGCGCGACTCGTGACGCTCGGTGCCTATGATGGCAAGACCGCCAGCCTCTTTAACCTCGGGGGTGAGCTTGATATCGGTACCACGACCTGCCATGTTGGTAGCGATGGTCACAACGCCCTTGCCGTTTACCTGACGTCCTGCCTGAGCCACGATGTCGGCCTCCTTTTGGTGCAGCTTGGCATTGAGCACGTTGTGCTCGATGTGCCGCAGGCTGAGCTGGCGGCTCAGTCGCTCCGATATTTCAACCGAAGTAGTACCCACCAGAGTTGGGCGACCGGCTTCGCGCATCTTCACTATTTCGTCAATAACGGCATTGAACTTCTCTTTCTCGGTCTTGAACACGCGGTCGGGGTTGTCCTTGCGGATGACTGGGCGGTTGGTTGGGATGTTTACAACGTCGAGTTTGTAAATCTCCCAGAACTCGCCAGCCTCGGTCATCGCTGTACCGGTCATACCAGCCAACTTGTGATACATGCGGAAGTAGTTCTGCAGCGTGATGGTGGCAAAGGTCTGTGTGGCAGCCTCAACCTTCACGCCCTCCTTGGCCTCGATGGCCTGGTGCAGACCGTCGCTATAGCGGCGACCTTCCATGATGCGGCCGGTTTGCTCATCCACAATCTTCACTTTTCCTTCTTCGTCAACGATATACTCGTCGTCGCGGTTGAAGAGGGTGTAGGCTTTGAGCAGCTGTGTAACGGTGTGCACGCGCTCGGCCTTTACCGAGTAGTTCTGCAGTAGTTCGTCTTTCTTCTGCAGTTTCTCTTCTTCGCTCAGCGGCTCGTTGGTCACTGCCGAGAGCTCGCTGGCGATATCGGGCAGCACAAAGAACTTGGGGTCGTCGGTGCCTCGGGTGAGCACGTCAATACCCTTGTCGGTTAGCTCAACGGTGTTGTTCTGCTCCTCAATGATGAAGTAGAGCGGGTCGGTTACCACGTGCATCTCGCGGCTGTTGTCTTGCATGTAGAACGCCTCGGTCTTGAGCATCGCCTGCTTCACGCCCTCTTGCGAGAGGAACTTGATGAGGGGCTTGTACTTGGGCAATCCCTTGAAGGCACGGTAAAGCAGCAAGGTGCCTTCCTTGACGGTTGCCGGGTCGTCGCTGCCCATCATGCGGCGGGCATCGCTGAGCAACTGGGTGACGAGGCTGCGCTGTGCGGCATAAACACGCTCCACGTTGGGCTTGTATTCGTCAAACATCTGGTCCTCTCCACGTGGCACGGGACCAGAGATAATCAATGGTGTGCGTGCATCATCAATGAGCACCGAGTCCACCTCGTCGACGATGGCATAGTGATGGGCACGCTGCACGCAGTCTTCGGGTGCCATTGCCATGTTGTCGCGCAGGTAGTCGAAACCAAACTCGCTGTTGGTACCAAATGTAATGTCGCAGTTGTAGGCGGCGCGACGCTCCTCGCTGTTAGGCTCGGTTTTGTCGATACATGCCACGCTCAAGCCGTGGAACATATATAGTGGTCCCATCCACTCCGAGTCACGTTTGGCAAGGTAGTCGTTGACGGTAACCACATGCACGCCACAGCCTGCAAGGGCGTTAAGGAACACTGGCAGTGTGGCAACGAGTGTCTTACCCTCACCGGTAGCCATCTCGGCGATCTTGCCTTGATGCAGCACCGAACCGCCAATGAGCTGAACATCATAGTGAATCATGTTCCAGGTCATCTCGTTACCACCGGCTTCCCAGGTGTTGTGGTAGATGGCCTTGTCGCCCTCAATGTCGAGGAAGTCATGACCGTCGGCAGCGAGTTTGCGGTCGAAGTCGGTAGCTGTGACCTCAATGTCCTCGTTCTCGGTAAAGCGTCGTGCTGTATCTTTTACAATGGCAAAAACCACTGGCAACACCTCGTTGAGCTTGTCCTCAATGCGGTCGAGAACTTCTTTCTCAATCTTATCGATTTTGGCCCACAGCGGTTCGCGTTCCTCATACTCCAGCGTCTCGATTTCTGCCTTGATGGCAGCTATTTCGTCGCGTTGTGGTTGCACGTAATCTTGAATCTCTTGCCTTATTGCGGCACTGCGGGCACGCAATTCGTCGTTCGACAACTGCTCGATTTCGGGATATACTTTCTGAATCTCACGCACGATGGGCATGAGTTTCTTTAAGTCGCGGTCGCTCTTGTTGCCGAAGAGTGATTTTAATAAACTGGTAAATGACATGTTGTGTATATGTTGTTTTTATTTTTTTCAAAATAATGTTTTTGTAGCAAAAAACGTGCCAAAAACTTATCAAACTGCAAAATTACATAAAATCTTTGAAACACAAAAAATCAAACATGAAATATTAAATCAAACCAGGGTTTGATTATAATCATACGCTCTTAAGACAAAAAATCTCACAATGGCAAAAAAAGCGGTGTGAAACCGGGAGAGGTCACACACCGCTTAGTGGGGACTTTTTAGCCAATCACTACTGTGATGGCATTTTTTTACTTGTCGCTCTTCTTGGCACGCAGGCAGGAGAAAATGAAGTAGATGATGAGAGCGATGTAAACAACGAGACCTAAGGTGCTGGAAACACCATCGGAGAGGGGACTCTCATACTTGAAGCCTCCAAATTTCATTGCGGCGCTTACAACTCCCATGAGAGCCCCACCGGCGATGAAGCCGCTGGCAATGAGTGTACCCTTGTCCATGCGAGCCTTGTTGATGCGCTCGTCCTTGCTGCGAGAACTAACAAACCAGCTTATGATACCACCAATGAGCAGCGGAGTGTTGAGCTGGAATGGGATGAACATACCAAGCGAGAATGGCAGAGCCGGAACTTTGAGCCAGTTGAGCAGGCAAGCGAGGATTGCACCGCAGATGTAGAACATCCATGGGGTTTCGCCGCCAGTCATCAATGGGTCGATAACGGCAGCCATGGCATTGGCTTGAGGAGCAACGAGAGGAGTCTCGCCGGGAACGGCGCCGTCGTAAAAGCCGTAAGTCTTGTTGAGGATGATCATCACACCGCCCACGGTG
Source organism: uncultured Prevotellaceae bacterium (assembly GCA_946410125.1). Classification (GTDB taxonomy): domain Bacteria; phylum Bacteroidota; class Bacteroidia; order Bacteroidales; family Muribaculaceae; genus Sodaliphilus. The sequence goes on from CAMJZF010000002.1 coordinate 6,585, forward strand.
GCTGCCGAGAGCACTGTGCCGAGCATCTTCCAGGTTTGCTGCTTGGCAGGAGTAGTACCAATCCAGTAACCGATTTTCATGTCGGTTACCATGCCTCCAGCCATCGACAAAGCAGTACAAACCACACCGCCAATTATCATCGAAGCAACGATGCCTTGCCAGCCGCTAAGCCCAACGGCAACAAAGATGCCCGAAGCCACAATCAGCGTCATGAGCGTCATGCCACTCACGGGGTTACTGCCCACGATGGCGATGGCGTTGGCGGCTACTGTGGTGAAGAGGAAAGCAATCACCACCACCACGATAAATGCCACGATGGCTTGTGGAAGGTTGTGAATTACTCCTATCCAGAAGAAGATGAAGGTTACCAGCAGGGCTGCAGCCAGGGCAAACACGAGGGTCTTCATCGAGATGTCGCGCTGTGTGCGCTCTTCTTTCTCGACGCTGCCGCCCTTCTTGAACGACTTGCCGGCAAGCCCAACGGCATTCTTGATAACTCCCCACGACTTGATGATGCCAATGATACCACTCATGGCGATACCACCAATACCAATGGAGCGTGCAAAGTCCTTAAAGATGACATCGGTCTCGAGAGCCGCAATGTCGGGACTTACCGAAGCAAACAGGGGAACAACAATCCACCAGATGAAAGCGCTACCGGCAAAGATAATGAAGCTGTACTTAAGGCCAATGATGAAGCCCAGACCAAGAGTGGCGGCACTAACGTTGACCTTGAAGAGGAACTTGGTTTGGTCGGCAAGGTTCTGCATGGCAGGAATAGCGGTAGTTGAGATTACCTCTTTCCACCATCCAAACGAGCTCATGAGGAAGTCGTAGACACCACCCACGAGACCTGCTATGAGCAATGGCTTAGCCTGCTCTCCGCCCTTTTGCCCCTGAACGAGCACCTGGGTGGTGGCTGTTGCTTCGGGGAATGGGAAGTCGCCGTGTTTCTCCTTAACGAAGTACTTGCGGAAGGGGATAAAGAACAGAATGCCGAGCAAGCCACCGAGCAACGAGCTGAGGAACACCTCAAGGAAGTTGACGGTCATCTCGGGATACTTCTGCTGTAGGATGTAGAGTGCAGGTAGGGTGAAGATAGCACCTGCCACGACGATACCGCTGGCGGCACCAATCGACTGGATGATGACATTCTCGCCAAGCGAATTCTTGCGCTTGGTAACGCTTGCGATACCGGCGGCGATAATTGCGATGGGGATAGCCGCCTCAAACACTTGTCCCACTTTCAGTCCCAGATAGGCTGCTGCGGCACTGAAGATTACCGCCATCAACAAGCCCAGCGAAACGGAGTAGGGGGTTACCTCGGGATAATTCTTCTCGGGGCGCAGGATTGGGATGTACTTCTCGCCTTCCTTCAACGGCCTGAATGCGTTTTCGGCAAGCTCAATAGCATCGTCCTGTGGAGCATCTTGGGCACCAGTTGGCTCAAGTGGCTCTTGTAATAGATCTTTCTCGTCTTGCATATTATTTAATTAGTTTATTAGGTTATTGTCGGTTTTAAGTTGCAAAGATATGAAATAGTTTTCAGTTTTTAGTTATCAGTTGTTAGTTTTTTAGTTGTCAGTTTTCAGTAATCAGTAATCAGTTGTGGGTTTTATTTTTTTTGTTTATATTTGCAGTCAAGAATACAGCTATATTGATTTTGAGATGAAATTCAGTGATATAATAGGAAATGAGAAGGCGATAGAGCAGTTGCGACGCATGGTAGACAGTGACAACATAGCCCATGCACTGCTGTTTCACGGCGAGCCTGGAGTGCCCAAACTCGCTCTCGCTCTTGCCACGGCTCAGTATATCCACTGCACTAACCGCCACAACGGCGACTCGTGCGGCGAATGTCCGTCGTGCCTTCAGCACCAGTCGTTGAACCATGCCGACACCTTCTTCTCCTATCCAATAACCAAAAAAGGAGAAAAGCCCGTGAGTGAGGACTTTGATGCCGAGTGGAAGGAGTTTTTGGGAGAAGGAGTGATAGCCGAGGACTATGAGCGCTGGCTCGCACTGTTAGGCAACAGCAATGCGCAGCCCATAATCTATGCGAGCGAGAGCGACAACATAATACGCAAGCTGAGCCTTAGTGCTTACACTTCGAAATATAAGGTGCTGGTGATGTGGCAAGCCGACAAGATGAACCCCGGATGTGCCAACAAATTGCTGAAACTCATCGAGGAACCCGACCCCGACACCATATTCCTACTCACCACCGATAATGCCAAGGCGATATTGCCGACTATCTATTCTCGCACCCAGCGCATTGAATTGCGAAAACCATCAACGCAGCAAATTGCCGAATACATGGCCCGGTTGAAGGGCATGGACATTACCGAGGCCCTGGCTCTTGCCGATCCAGCCGATGGCAATGTGCTGCAAGCGTTGCGCAACATGGACCGTGGCAGCGAGACCCATGATTTTCATGAGCAATTTGTGAAGCTCATGCGTCTTGCCTACATGCGTGACTTGGCAGGGCTGAAGCTGTGGAGTGAGGACATTGCCGAATATAAGCGTGAAAAGTCGCAGCGATTCTTGAGTTATGCCTCGCGCATGGTGCGCGAGAACTATATATATAACTTGCACCTGCCGGAGCTGAACTATGAGACAGCCGAGGAGGCACAGTTTAGCAAGAACTTTGCCCGCTTCATTAACGAGGACAACGTGGAGCGCCTGCTCAAGCTATTTGGCGACGCGATTCGTGACATTCGCGGTAACGCTAACGCGAAGATTGTCCTTTTTGACGTGGCGGTGAAGGTAACGATACTTATTAAGAAATAGTGGAGAAGGTCATCTTTTTGGCACCGAGGGTTGGAATGTTTATCTTATCAGTTTAAAATAGAGATATGTATACACCGTTTTTGCGTCAGGTGGCGCAGTATTTTCAGGAAAAAGGCGATATTGGCAACTATTGCTTTGTGTTGCCAAACCGCCGCAGTTGCACTTTCTTGGAACGTGAGCTGGACCTTGCAGCCAAGAACGCTTATTTCATGCCCGACATCATCACCATCACCGACCTGGTGACGCGCTTGTCGGGTCTCACTGCCGTGCCGGCTGTTGAGGCGGTGTTTAAGCTGTATAAGTGCTATGTTGGGCTGTCGGGCAATGAGGAATATCCGTTCGACAACTTTGTGTACTGGGCCAATGTCGTGCTTAATGACTTTAACGATGTAGACATGTATCTCGTTGACCCAGAGCAGATATTCACCAATGTCAGGGAACTGCGTGAAATCCAGGCCAACTATCTCGATGACGACGTGCGTGAAATTGTGTCGCGATACCTCAACATGAGTGTTGATGGCAATTCGGGCGATGATGACAGTTTCTGGAAAGACAACTATAAGGACAGCGGTAGTGAAGATGCCGCAGTGAAGGCAAGTTTCATGCGGCTGTGGAGGAGCCTGCTGCAGCTTTACAGGGAGTATAACCAAAGCCTTTCGGAGAGTGGCCTTAGCTCAATGGGAAACATCTATCGCAGTGCCTGCGAGGCAGTGAAGGACGGCAACGACCTTGGGCATGATAAATATGTGTTTGTGGGATTTAATATCCTGTCGGCAAGCGAACTCGCCATCTTCAAGCGATTGCAGAATCGTGGCAAGGCATTGTTTTTCTGGGATACCGCCTCGCCGGCTTTCAAAGCTGCCAAGGGGTTTCCCGTCAACCCTGGAGGCATGTCGGTGAACTTCCTGCTCAAGGAGTTTCCACAACCCATCGACTTTTTGGGTGAGGAAATAGACGGGTTTCCTAAAATCGAGGCAGTGGGAGTTCCCTCCGACGTAGGGCAGACGCGCTATGCCAGCGAGGTAATAGCCACGCTCTCGCATGAACACAGCTTCGAGGTGAGCAACGGCCTTAACACTGCCCTTGTGTTGCCCGATGAGAGCCTTTTTGTTCCTATGCTCAACTGCCTGGGCGATGGCATCGACATAAATGTTACCATGGGCTATCCGCTACCGAGCAGTGATATTGCCTCGCTGATGAGAATTGTGGCAAAAATGCACCGTCAGGCTCGTCGCAAGGCTAATGACGAGTGGACTTTCTATAGGAGCGATGTTAGGACCTTACTGTCGCATCCGTTGATAAAGGTGTGCTACCCTGAAGATGCCTTGAATGTGACAGTAGCCATCGACAACGGCAATCTGTTTGCCGTGCCTCAGTCGCTGATGCTTGCCACCAGTTTGGCACCGCTGTTCAAAGGTGTTGACAACCTTGACAGCGTTGAAGATGTTCGCTTGTATCTTGACAACCTCATTGGCTTTTGCAACGATGTCCTCTCTCGCTTGAGAGGGAGTGGTGATGATGACGAGGATAATGAGGATAATGCCCTGACCCTTCAGGAGGCATTTGTGATGCAATACATCGAGGTGCTGACACGTCTTGATGATGCCCTTTCAAGATATGAGCTGCCGCTGTGTGAGGCAACGATTTTCTTCCTTATCGACCGCTTGTCGTCGATGTTCTCCATACCCTTTGAAGGCGAGCCATTGCAAGGAATGCAAATCATGGGTGTGCTTGAGACCCGTTGTCTCGACTTTGAGAATGTGATAATTATCTCGGCCAATGAGGACGTACTTCCCCGCAAGATGCGCAGCAACTCGTTCATAAGCGACTATATGCGTAAGGCTTACCACATGTCGACGGTTGCCGACCAGGAGGCAATGTGGGCCTACAACTTCTATCGCCTTATTGGTCGTGCCGAGAATGTGTTCCTGATTTATGACACGAGCACCAAGTCGAGTGATTCAAAGGAGGTAACGCGTTATGTGCCACAGCTCGAAATGGTGTATGGCTGCGACATTGCGCACATCCACTTGAACTTGAAGACCAATATCTCTAAAGATATTTGCATTGATGTCCCAAAGAAAGACCATGTGGCTGACGTTTTGGAGTCATTTAAGAAAAACGGAAGCAGGAAACTCTCGGCAAGTGCCATAAATGAATATATCAACTGCCCACTGATGTTTTATTTTCATCGTGTGGAGCGTTTGAGTACCGACGATGTTGACGAGGACTTCATGGGTGCAGGCGTCGTAGGAACGATAGTGCATGAAACACTGCAGCAAGTCTATTATCCAGATGAAAACGGAGCAAAACGCCAAGGCGAATTTAAGGTGACTTGTGCCGACATCGAGCGTTTCAAGACCCATAAACTTAAGGATGTCGTCAAGCGCAAGGTGAATGAAAAACATGTGCGCACCGCCAACCTTGACGCACCACTAAACGGAGAAGCGGCAATTATAAGCGTTGCAATCCAGAATATGGTGACCGGCACACTCAACTACGACATGAAATTGCTTAATAACATTGATAGCAATTACTTCACGGTGCTGGAGTGCGAGCAGAGTCACGATATTACTCTGGACTACGGTGGTGTGGAGTTTAATTTTACCTATACCGCCGACCGCATTGACCGACTTGCCGACGGCACAATAAGAATGGTTGACTACAAGACAGGATCGGACAAGACCGAGTTCAAGGACATGAATGACCTCTTTGACGCCAACAAGGATAAGCGCAGCAAGGCTGTGCTGCAGTTAATGCTCTATTGCAACGCCTACGCTAAAGAGATGAAATGCACCGAAGCCATCAAGCCCGTTATTTACCAGCTCAGAGACATTAACCAAAGCGGTGTGTTTAACGTGGTGGATAAGAGTAAAGAGGAGGTGACCGATTACCATGACTTTAACGAAGAGTTCACGGCTCGCATGGATGAAGTGATCAAGGGTTTCTTCAATCTTGACAATCCATTCTCGCAAACTACGAATACAAAGCCCAAGTCGTCACCTTGCCGATACTGTAAATTTGTAGACTTCTGCCGCTGGTAACGGGGATGGGGGAGTGGTGTGAAGGGTAGGGCGTCAGTCGTTATCTTTTATCTGCTGCCATTCCTGTTCGCTAATGCGCTTGCCGTTATGGAAGTGCCCGTGCTTGTCACGCACCTCGTTGCCGTTGACTTCGAAGGTGGCATAGTCGGCATCCTCAAGCAGTTCACCGCAATACCAGATGTGTGACTTGTCGCGGCTGTAGAGCCCTTCCCATTCCTCGTCATAGGTAAGAGGGTCGGCAAGAGGCAGAATCTTGCCAAAACGATACACATACTTGCTATCGACGGCAGTGTTCCAGCATTTTACGGTAAACGACTTTACATCGACGGTGTTGATGCGAATGCTGTCGTAGTAAGCCCATTTGTTGTCCTTAGCCCAGATGTCATCCTCATTGCGCTTGAGAATGACAAACGCATCGACATGGCTTACATGCAAAGGCACACCTTTATAGTAATAGTCGTTCTTGTCGTGGAAGAGCGGATACTTGTCGGCCTTCATCGATGCAACATCAACACCGGGGACTAAGCGCGCCTTGAAATAGGCATGCCTGCCATCGTGCCCAAGCCAGTTTCCCAAACTCTTGAAAGTAGAAGGGTTGACTTGGGGGAGAGTGTCATACATGGTTCCAAAGCTGAAAGTCCAATAGCTATGGCAAATGGTGTTGCCTTGCTTAACGTACTCGCCGTCGCTGTTGCAGGCACTCATCAGCAGCACTAAAACCGGTAATGCCCACAAGATGTTGATTATTCGTCTCATAATTCTGTCGCGTTAGTTTTTGCAAAAATAAAAACAAAAACGCTAACGTGCAAGAAAAAGAGATTTTTTACCCGAATTGGTCATTAGGATTTTCTGTCGCCTAATGACCGATTCGGGTTTAATGCCTTGATGAGATTAAATGCTACATATACAGCTTGCTGTTCTCGAAATCAACTTCACTTTCAAGCTGGTTGACGAACTCGTCGAGGACATCACGCTCCACGTCGCCGAGGTTAAACTCCTTCTCAGCATCTTTGCGTATCAGCTCTATCCACTCACGGCGAGCAGCCACATAGTCGGCATGAACTCGTTCCACAGCTTCGGCATCGAGGTTGTCGATTCCATAGTAGTCGAGAATCATGCGGTAGGTCCATGTCCAGCGATACTCGTTGTAGTTGTTGTGGATGGCAACAAAGCGGTCGAGCACGTCATTGATTGACGTGAGTGTGCCGTTGATGACGTCGTCGACAAGGCGCTTCTCCTCGCTTGCAGGCAAAAGCATACCCGAGAGGTCAACCCATGGGCCTTCGCCGGCATGTGAAGCCGGCACTACCGGTAGGTGACGCTTGAGCACCGCCCCCATGTAGATGCGCAATGCGAGGTCGTAGTAGCGAATGCCCTTGCGCAGCAACGGTGCCTTGATGACGTACTCATGGTAGTTGTAGGTACTCACATTGTCGCCGCTGGCTGCACGCAAATTCTCCAGGATTTTCTTTCCCCTGAGCACCTCGCTGATAGAGAAAGGACTCAACCAGTCGAAATTGACAATGCTCTTGCGATCGGCAATACGACGCTTGTCGCGGTTGGGCCACTTGCGTATGTCACGGTAGAGTCCCACAGTGGCAAAGTTGCGTCCCGGCACCAGATACATGGTGTCGCTGTAGGCGATAAGGTAGGAGAATGGCAGGTCGCGAGTGTCGGGGTGATACATCAGTTTGCCAAATAGCACGCTGAAGGTGCCAATGTTGGCTGGCATCAACAGGTAAGCACCGCTTGCTGTCTTGCTTCCACGCTCGAGTATGCCGTAGTGCATGGGCCCCATTTTGTAGGCATGGTTGCTGAAGTTGGTAGCAGAGCCGGCATTGTAGAAAGAGAACATGCCGCCAATGAGCAGCGAACTCTTGTGGTGACTCACGGTGAATGGTCCGCAGAAGGCAGCGCAAGCCTCACCGTTAGACATGTAACTATTGGCAAAGAACACGCTGCTTGCCGCTGTAAATCCGTTACTTAGCTCACATGCCTCTCCCACCATGCAGTCGACAATTTTCACGCTGTTGATGATTTTGGAGCCACCGCTGATTATCGAGTTTTCGCAAATCACTCCAGTCCCAATAGTTATGGGATTGTTGATTGTGCTGCTGATAGTGCAGTTACTCAGTCGAGACCCTCCGCTAATGTGGCATCCGTCACCGATGACCGAATTGGTGATTTCGTTGGTGTTGGTGATTATCACATTATTGCCAATGGTGCTGCACTCGGGTCGCGAGTCGTTGATGAACTTGTCGACGAGGGCGTTCAAAGCCTTGTTGAAAGCCTTGTTGCCAAACTGCTTGACCATCAAAGCCGCTAATTGGCTGTTCAGTCCGTCAAAGAGTAGCAGATTGCCCTTTCCCACTTCGTTGAGCACCGAGATTAGAATGCCTTGGCCATAGTTGGCGTCAGGGCGTGTCTCGATGGTGCACACGTTGGAAATGTGACATTGGTTGCCGACGATTACATTATTCATGAAATTGCCGATGTTCTCAATGAGACAGTTGTCGCCAATGGTTACATTGCGCAGGGTGGCGTTGACGATTCCACAACGCTTCACAAATCCATCGCTCACTTCGATAGAACCAGTGCAACTGCCCAGGTGAGCCGTGCCATAGAACGTTACACGGTGCAGGCAATGTGGGTCAAATTGGTCGGTTACATATACGTTATGCCAGTTCTCGGCCTGGCATCCATTCATCTCAAGTGTTGATATTTCTTCCCTTTTCAGGTTGCGATAGGCGTTCATTTATTAAAAAACAAATTAGGTTAAAATAGTTCAGCACGGCAAAAGTATGAATTATTTGCCGTTAAAACATAAACTTTTAGGGTTTTAACCTTCATTGCGAATCCTAACCAACTTTTAACCCGAATTGGTCATTCGGGTTTTAAGGCATTTTTTATATAAAAGAAAAATAGGTTAGTTTGGCCTATCGATTAATGATTTTACTGGGCGATGATGAGAGTGATGCCGTGGTCGTTGATCAGGTTGATCACGTTTTGGCTTACTCCAGCGTCGGTAATAATCACGTCGATGTCCTCGATGTTTCCTATCTTGGCAAAGCCTCGTTTTCCAAACTTGCTTGAGTCGGCCAGGACGATAACCTTTTGTGCCGCCCTTATCATCTGCTGGTTGAGTTCGGCCTCTCTCATGTCGGTAGTGGTAAATCCAAAGTCGAAATCAATGCCGTCGACACCGATAAAAAGTTTGGAGAATGAGCAGTTTTCAAGAATCTGCTTGCTGTATTGCCCCACAACCGAAAGGCTGCTGTGCCTCAACATCCCTCCCAGCTGGATGATGTCGTTGTTTTCGTCTTGCGATAGAATCTCACTTACTGTCAACGACGCGCTCACAACGGTAAGCCTGTGAATGGGCTTAATGTTTCGTGCCAGAGCATGGACGGTCGTGCCCGAGGCGATGATGATGGAGTCGTCACGCGTGATGAGTTTGGCGGCTTCTCGTCCTATGGCATCCTTTTGTTCAACGGCTATTTTCTCTTTCTCATTCACCGACCGGTTGTAGGAGAAAGGATTAATGATGATGGCCTTACCGTGACTGCGATAAAGCTTGTTGGCTTGTTCGAGTTCGGTGAGGTCTTTCCTTATTGTTACTGTCGAGACGTTGAGCAGCTCGGCGAGTACTGTAACAGTAATAGCTTCCTCCTTTAGTAGTATTTCCAAGATTTGAGCCTGGCGTTTTTTCTTAATCATACAATTACTATATATAAATAATGTGTTAATGACTTTTGGAAGAAACTGTGGAAGTTTCGTTGCAAAAGTATATTATTTCTATGAAAGAAGCAAATTATTTGTATTTTTTTCAAAAAGAACATTGAAGATGGTGATTTAATATAAAAAGAGAAACATTGGTCAGGTAAAATTTATGGATTAAATGTACAAATTTATATAATTTTAAATAAAAGGCGATTTTTTTTTGAAAAAAACGTGATTTTTTTTGTTTATTAAAAAAATGTACCTACATTTGTTGCGAAATAAAAAAATACCCATTTCGTTTCGAAATTATTTTTAAATCTAAGATACCATAGTCATTGAGCAAAAGCTCTGAAAAAGAGCTTTACCTTAAGGCAAACATGATTTAAATGAATACAGTAAACAACAATAATTATGACGTGATTGTGATTGGTGGAGGTATCACCGGAGCAGGAACAGCTCGAGATTGCGCCATGAGAGGCTTGAAAGTGCTTCTTGTTGAGAGGCATGATTTCTCAACTGGCGCTACAGGTCGCAACCACGGCTTGCTACACAGTGGCGCTCGCTATGCGGTTACCGACCATGAGAGCGCCACTGAATGTATCAAGGAGAACATGATTCTGCGCAAGATAGCGCGTCACTGCGTAGAAGAGACCGAGGGTCTGTTCATTACACTTCCTGAGGATGACCTCAACTTCCAGTCGACCTTTGTGCAGAAGTGTAACGATGCCGGCATTCGTGCCGAGGTCATCGACCCCGAGCTTGCCCGAATCATGGAGCCAGCTGTAAATCCAGAGTTGATAGGAGCAGTGAAAGTGCCTGACGCGTCGGTCGACCCGTTCCGCCTTACCATGGCCAATGTGCTCGATGCGAAGCTTCATGGAGCCGATGCACTTGTCTATCACGAGGTGGTGGATGTGCTGGTAGAGCAAAACCGTGTTGTGGGTGTGAAACTGCGTAATAACCATAACGGAGAAACCTTTAACGCTTATTCTAAAATCACTATCAATGCTGCCGGAATTTGGGGCACCCTTGTAGCCCAGATGGCAGGAGTGAAAATCAATATGTTCCCCGCTAAGGGGTCGCTACTCATATTTGGTCACCGCGTAAACAACATGGTGATAAATCGTTGTCGCAAGCCTGCAAATGCCGACATCCTCGTTCCCGACGATGCGGTGTGCGTGATAGGCACTACCAGCGACCGCGTTCCCATTGAGACATGTGATGACATGCGCGTTACACCCGAAGAGGTGGAGCTGCTGCTCGCCGAGGGCATGAAACTTGCTCCCTCATTAGGCACAACCCGCATCCTGCGAGCCTATGCCGGCGTGCGTCCACTGGTCGCCAGCGATGATGATCCCAGCGGTCGCAGCATAAGTCGCGGAATTGTTACCCTTGACCACGAGAAACGTGACGGCCTTGCAGGACTGCTTACTATCACCGGCGGCAAGATGATGACCTATCGCCTCATGGCCGAAGAAGTGACCGACCTCGCCTGCGAGAAGCTCGGAGTAACTAAGAGGTGTGAAACTGCAACCACTCCGCTGCCTGGCAGTGAGCCAATTGAGAAAGAGAAAAAAATCAGCTTCTCTCAAAAAGCGGCAGCAGGTCGTCATGGAACCCTTAACAGAGATGTTGAGCGTGGTGACGTTACAAGCGACGCACTGGTGTGTGAGTGTGAGGGCGTGAGCGTGGGAGAGGTGAGATATGCCGTTACCAAGCTTCATGTTCACAACCTTATTAACCTGCGTCGTCGCACCCGTGTGGGCATGGGAACCTGCCAGGGTGAGCTGTGTGCATGCCGCGCCGCAGGAGTGATGTGTGGCGATGATGAGGGCGCGCAACGAGCAATCAACGACCTGTCGGGCTTCATGAATGAGCGATGGAAGGGTCAGCAGCCGGTTGCCTGGGGCGACAACCTTGCCGAGGCGCAACTTACTGCCAAGATATACCAAGGCATGCTTGGTGTTGACAAATTAGCCAATGAAAGGAGGGTGGAATACTATGAAATTTGATGTCATAATAATAGGAGGCGGACTGAGTGGTCTCACAGCAGGCATCGCACTTGCCGAGGCAGGAAAAGATGTGGCACTTGTGAGTGCCGGTCAAAGCACCCTTCATTTTGGTGGAGGTTCGCTCGACCTGTTAGGCTATGATGAGCAAGGCAACGAGGTTAAGAACCCGCTTGACGCCATTTCCAATCTTAATGGAAACCATCCTTACAAAAAAATAGAAGACGTGTCGAGGTTAGCTGGCGTGGCGAAAAAGGTGCTCGAGAGAGCAGGAATCGCCACTGCCGGCGAAGCCAACCACAACCACTGGCGCGTGTCGCCAATAGGCGCCCTGCTGCCCACTTGGCTGAGCCTTGAAGGCATGGCAACAGTAGAAGATGCCGGCACTATGCCATGGAAACGAGTGGCACTCGTCAATGTCGTCAACTTTTTAGATTTTCCCACTAAATTCCTTGCCGCCGGCTTGCGCAATCGTGGTGTGGAAGTTGATGTGAAAGCATTCACTCTACCTGAGCTGGAGCAGTTGCGCAAGAGCCCAACCGAGATGCGCTCGACCAATATAGCAAAAGTTATAGAGACCAACAACCTTATTGCAAAGATAGCAAATGAGGTGAACGATATTGCGGGTGGCTATGACATGGTGCTTCTTCCGGCAGTGTTGGGAATTGGCAGTAGCGAAACAAGCAGGCATCTGCTCAAAGCCATTAAAGTGCCGGCAAACTATGTGGCAACCTTGCCACCATCGGTTCCCGGCGTGAGAATGCAGACGTTGCTTCGCAAGCGCTTTACTGCCCTTGGCGGAACATTCTTCACAGGCGATCAAGTGATAGAAGGTAACTTTGAAGGAGACACACTCAAGGGAGTAAAAACCGCGAAACTCGATGGTACCACTCTTGAGGCCGACAACTTTGTGCTTGCTACCGGTTCATTTATGAGCCGTGGTCTTGTTGCCGACTATAACCATGTGTATGAGCCGGCCCTTGGCGTTGACGTTGAAGACCTTGGCCTTGACCGTAATACTTGGTCTAAGATTGATGTTACCGAATCTCAGCCCTACATGGAAATGGGCGTAAAGACCGATTCCTGTCTGCGTTGCCAACGTGCCGGCAATACTATAGCCAACCTGTATGCTGCAGGTTCGATACTGGGAGGACACAACAGCATCAAACGCCTTGACTCGGCCGGCGTTGACATGCTCACAGCATTGCAGGCCGTTAATAATATATTAAAATAACACTGACGATTATGGCAACCGAAACACAGACCCAGAATGTGAGCGTCAACAACTTTGAGCAGTGCTTGAAATGCTCGATTTGCACAGTCTATTGCCCTGTATCGGCAGTAACACCATTATATCCCGGTCCCAAGCAGGCGGGTCCCGACGGCGAGCGTTATCGCCTGAAGGACAAAGTCTTCTTTGATGAGTCCTTAAAGATGTGCCTCAACTGCAAGCGCTGTGAGGTGGCATGCCCCAACGATGTGCACATTGGCGACATCATCCAGGCTGCACGCATCAAGTACAGCACTCACAAGCCCAGTTTGCGCGACATGATGCTCGCTAATACCGACCTGGTGGGCACTATGGCTTCGCCCTTTGCCCCCATTGCCAACCCCGTGCTTAAGCTTAAGCCCATGAAGGCTGTGCTGCACAGTGTGATGGGCATTGACAAGCACCGCACCTTCCCCGACTACTCAAACCGCAAGTTTGAGTCTTGGTTCAAGAAGGAAGCAGCGCCCAATCAGGATCAGTACAGCAAGCACGTGAGCTACTTCCATGGCTGTTATGTAAACTATAACTATCCTCAGCTTGGCAAAGACATGGTGAAGGTGATGAATGCAGTGGGCTATGGCGTGCATTTGCTCGAAAAAGAGAAATGCTGCGGTGTGGCTCTCATCGCCAACGGCATGTCGAAGCAGGCAAAGCGCCAGGGCGAGGTTAACATGTCGTCGATGCGTAAAGCCATTGTCGAAGGCCATGTAGTGCTGACATCAAGTTCGACCTGCACATTCACCATGCGTGATGAGTATGACCACCTTCTTGGCATTGACAATCATGACGTGCGCGATAGTATAAGCCTTGCTACTCGATTCTTGTTCCAACTCATTGAGAAGGGTGAGATTAAGCTTGAGTTCCGCAAGGACTTTCACAAGCGTGTGGCCTATCACAGCGCATGCCACATGGAGCGCATGGGATGGGTGCCATACAGCACTCGCTTGTTGCGCATGATTCCAGGCTTGGAGTTTGTAATGCTTGAGTCGCAATGCTGCGGCATAAGCGGCACCTACGGCTTCAAGAAGGAGAATTATGAGCGTTCGCAAGCAATTGGCAAAGGTCTGTTTGACCAAATCAATGATGTGGCTCCCGACTGTGTAGCCACCGACTGCGAGACCTGCAAATGGCAAATCGAAATGTCGACCGGCGTGCCCGTTATGAATCCAATATCGATTATTGCCGAGGCACTTGATGTGGAGGCAACAATTATAAGTAATAAGAAATAAATATAGGCTTTTTTCACACGCATTTTATCCTGCTCCTTCCAGCCCCTTCTAATTGGTTTAGAGGGGGAACAAAGGAGAAAGAGTTCTCAGGAAGCGAGAGTTTCAAAAGATGGAATAAAGTGAAACAACATATAATATTAACAGTTAACAATTAATAGATTTAAAAATGGGTAAATTTTTAGCTCCACCGGCTTATAAACCGGAAAGAACAGGACCAGAGGCCGATGCCGAATACCGCCGACTGAGGTGGCAGGTGTTCATTGGCATCTTCATTGGCTATGCCGGCTTCTATCTTGTTAGAAAGAACCTGTCGATGGCAATCCCAATGCTGGAGCCATTTGGTTTCACCAAGGGAGAGCTTGGCACGGCATTGGCAATGAATGCTCTTGCCTATGGTTTCTCTAAGTTTGTGATGGCAAGCGTGAGCGACCGCAGTAATGCACGTCGTTTCTTGCCGCTGGGACTAATCCTCTCGGCAGTTGCCATGATGTTCATGATCATCCCCATCCAGTACTTCAGCGAGCAAAAGGCACTTGCCATTTTCCTGATGGGTGCCTTTAACTTCCTAGTAGGTTGGTTCCAGGGAATGGGCTGGCCTCCTTGCGGACGTGTGATGACCCGCTGGTTCTCGATTAAAGAACGCGGCACGTGGATGAGTGTGTGGAACTGCGCCCACAACGTGGGTGGTGCTCTCGTTGGCCCTATGGCCGCCTACGGCGCGATGTGGTTTGGCAGCTGGTTCTACGGAAATGATGAGAAGATGTACTTCCTTATTGGAACCTATGCGTTCCCTGCGGCAGTAGCCATTCTTATCGCCATTATTGCTTATGTTCTCATTCGCGACACACCACAATCGTGTGGTCTTCCCTCAATCGAGAAGTGGAGCGGCTCGGCATCTAAGAATTATGACGAGAAGAAGAGTGAGCAGACACTTAGCGTGAAAGAAATCTTCAAGATAGTTCTTTCTAATAAGTTCTTGTGGTTCATTGCCCTTGCCAACTCCTTTATCTATATGGTTCGCTACGGATGTCTTGACTGGGCTCCAACAATATTGAGCAGTCAGGGCGTAGACATTAAGAGCGCCGGATGGGCTTATTTTGCCTATGAGTTTGCTGCCATTCCAGGAACAATCTTCTGTGGTTGGCTCAGTGACAAGGTGTTCAAGGGCCGTCGTGCCATGCCAACCATGCTTTTCATGGCAGTCATCATCATCGCCATTGTAATCTACTGGCAGAACATGAACAACTTGTGGGTTGTGGTTAGTTGCCTTATCGCCATTGGTTTCCTCATCTATGGCCCGGTGATGCTTATTGGTGTTCAGGCACTTGACCTTGCTCCAAAGAATGCAGCCGGCACAGCCGCCGGTCTTACCGGCTTCATGGGCTATGTGCTTGGTACCGCTATCCTCGCCAACACATTGCTCGGTTTCGTTGCCGACAACTGGGGCTGGTCGTGGGTATTCATCCTGCTGATGATAGCCTGTGTACTCGCAATCTTCTTCATGGCATTGACCTATAAGGAGGAACAGTATCTTGTTGCCGACCGCAAAGGCGAGAACGTGGAGAAGAAATAACCTCTACTAAATAAAAAAAGAAATATATATTTTATATTAACAATTAAATCAAATTAAATCGTATGTTTAAAAATCTCATTCGATTAGGCGTTGCCAGCTTGGCTCTGGTGGCCCTTACAACCTCTTGCTCCAAGGAGCAGCAGTTTACCAGTGAGAAGACCGATGCCAAGCGTGTTGAGGTGCAAGTGCTCAACGCCGACCTGGCCAAGGTTCGTGACTATGTTCCCCTCTATGCAGTGATTGCTCACCGCGGTTCCACTTTCTGGGCTCCTGAGGAGACCGAGAGCTCATGGCGATGGGCACGTGAGATGGGTGCCGACTACCTTGAGAGCGACGTTCAGTGCACCAAGGACGGTATCGTTCTTGCCAACCATGATGAGAATCTCAAGCGCACAACCAACATCGAGAACGTCTTCTCTGAGAACGTTCCCACCAGCCGCGTGGCATTCTACATGAGCCTTGGTTTCTCTAAAGCCGATGCCGAGGCACAGTATGGCCGCGACATGGCGGCATTCCGCCCCTTCTACGCACTTAGCTACTACTATGCCGAGCTCCTCATGCTCGATGCCGGCTCTTGGTTCAACGAGACCAGCCTGGAGCAGTCTCGTCCAAGCTTTGAGGCAAGCGAGACCGGTTCGTTCAGCGGTGGTAAGATTGTCTACAGCAACGGTCAATACATCAGTGCTCTTCAAGACCAAATTGCCTATGCCGAAGGCAAGCACTTGATTCGCGACGCCAATGGTCGCCGTGTGCTCAGCTATAAGGTAAAAGACGAGTACCAGGGCATGACACTTGAGCAAATCTATAACGCAATCAAGGCTAAGGGTCAGTACAATGCCAAGTATATGGACTTCATCGAGTATGATTTCGCCAACGCTTACGAGCCCGACCCACAGGACACTGGCAACCGCCCAGGTATCTATGTAGAGTTCAAAGAAAGCTGGCTCAACCCTGGAAATATGGAGCAGCGTGTGTATGACGTGCTTAGCGAGTGCAACTGGAACATCATCGAGAAGCCTGCTACTGAGACTGCCTTCTACAAGGGTGGAAAAGTTAACGTGGGCAATACCAACGGTAAGGTAATCCTGCAAACCTTCTCGTTCGACGCTCTGCGCCGTGCCAACGACGTCTTCAAGGGCCGCATCCCCATGTGCTACCTGCTGTGGATTAGCGAGCCAGCCTATGCTACCGATATCGCCATCGACGACCCAACAGGCTATGCCGCCTTCATCAAGTGGGCTCAAGACAATGGTGCTCACATCATTGGTCCCGCCATTAGCGGTGCTCCCAACAACTATCCTGAGATGAACGCACCCTGGCAGGCCTACATGATTCGCAAGAGTGGCATGATTAACCATCCTTACTCGTTCGACTCTTGGGCTCAGATGTGCAAGTACATGGGCTACTACAACTACGGCCTTGAGACCGAGTTTGACGACCTCCTTCGTCTTGAGATTCCTGCTACAGCCTATACTACAACAAGCTATCCAAGCAGTGTGCCTGTATACATGGACGGTTTCTTTACCAACCGCACTGAGATGTCGCTCAAGTATATGATTGAGAACGGCTTCCGTGGCAACTCTAAGCTCCCCAACCCATTCCATCCGGGTCAGACCTACGACAACTCACAGGCCAACGTTACAGTTCCCGATGCAGTAGAAACCCTTAAGAGACTGGGTTACTAATAATTATAATTTAGTTTTATTACACATTAAATTGAATAAGACAATATAATCATGAAGAAATATATAATTTTGCCAGCTCTCTTACTTTTTGCACTGGGAGCAGCAGCGCAGGACTTCGACAACGATCCAACCCTGCAACTTGAGAAAAAAGATGCCAAATTCACCATTGGAGCCCGCTTCATGGCCGATGCTGCAACCTATCACAGCGACTTTACACCGTTGCAGAGCGGAGCTTCAATTAGCGATGCCCGCATCCGCACATCGTTCACCTACAAGAACTGGTATCTCTATGCTGACTTTGGTTTTGGTGGAGGAAAGTTTTCACAGAAGAACATCTTTGCACAGTGGAGCACTGTAAATGAAAAAGGTGAATCGCACTCGATTAAGGCCGGTTACTACAATGACCCTGCCGGTTCAATGGCACGCAACACCTCGCTTGGCAGCTATCACTTCATTTCTCGTCCCGGATCGAGCTATGCACTTGGCGAGGGACGTGAGCTTGGTGTAACTTACAAGTACAACAGCGACAAGTTCATGGCCTATCAGGGCGTGTTCACCGAGAACCAGTATAACAAAATCAAGGCTGGTTTCAATGGCGTGACCGTTGCCGGTCGTTACCTGGTGCGTCCCGTGTATGATTCTAACCAGACACTGCACATTGGCGTGAGCGGACGTTTTGCCAAGCTTGGAGGCGGAGAGGTGTTCAAGAACATCCTCAAGAAGACCTATCACATGGGACAGACTCTTGAAACCTATGTTGACGAGGACGAGCAGTTTGTAAACGCCGACCTGGAGTGGGCCAACACCGTTACCAACCTGGGAGCTGAGCTTCTCTATCACAACAACCGTTTCTTCATTCGTGGTGAATACTTCTACAAGCACGTTAACAAGAGCCGCGACACCTATTCACTCATGATCGATGCTCAGGACAACATCGACGGCTGGGGCTCGCTCGAAGCATGGGAGAATGCCAACAAGCTGCGCTCTAACAACTTCCATGGTGGCTATGTTGAGGCTGGTGTCATCCTCTTTGGCAACGGTTATCGCTACAACAAGGCCGACGGTCTGCTGGGCGGTCTCAACGGCAAGGCTCTGGAGCTCGTGGCACGCTACAACTACACAGGCCTGAACGACCTCACCGATGGTGAGTACTTCAACGCTGGTCGTGGTCACTACTATGCAGCCGGCTATATGGAAGACTGGCCAGGAACAGGCGCTACCAGCGTGGGTGGTGGTAATCTTCACAGTGCTACCATTGGACTGAACTACTCATTCAACAAGTATGTTCAACTGATGGTGGACTACACCTACCACAAGCTCACCAGCGACTATTATCCCAACGACAAGAACTTCCACGTGGGCCAAGCCCGTGTTCAGTTCACATTCTAACGCATAGGATATATTCTATCAAAAAAAGGCAAATTGCTCAGGCAGTTTGCCTTTTTTTAATAAAATCTTGGTTGTTATAGTTATTATTATTAAATTTGCCAAACTAAAAACTAATAACTAACAACTGATGAAAAAGTTATTTAAATTGCTTTGCCTTGTGGCTCTTGTAGCAACGATGGCAGGTTGTGGCGATGATGAGTTTGAGGTCTTCAATATTTTTGACACAACCAATTATGAGATCCCTACCACCAGCGACATTGATAAAGTGTCGGAATCAACATTCAACAACAATATAGTTGGTTATGGATGGAAACAAACTGAAACGCATGAGATTAATCCCGATGGCTCCTACACACGCGAGGACTATTGGGCCTATATGGTAGGCGGGGGTCCTGCTATTTGGGAATTCATTCCTAATGAAATGATTTCCTATTTCTGGAGCGATGCAATTCCTGCTTTTGTCTTTAACCGTCAATCATGCTCCTATAACGAGAATGACAACATTGTCTCAATTGACGGCAGACCATTCATGCGAATAATCCACTACAGCGACACGCAAATTAAAGTGGTGGCAAGAGTTGGCGTAACCTTTGATAAGGACAAGAACCAAAATCGCAATGTGTTCCTGTATATCACATTGCGGCGCTTGGGTGCCGAAGAGCTTGAAAAGGTGCGCGAAAAATATAACCAGAATGTTAACGACTTTAGTCATCAATAATATATCTGATTATTGATAAAGAAAAAGGGAAGAAAAGATTGTTAGGTCTTTTCTTCCCTTTTTGGATATTGAGCCGAAGGCTATTTGTTGTTGAGCTTTTCTTCGTCTTCTTCGGTCCAGAGGGGATTTTCGTCGTCCCAGTCGTCGAAGCCGAAGAACGCTTCGTCGGTAAATTCCTTCATCTCTCGTCCATCCTTCTTGGTGGGACGTCCCATGCCTTTTTGCCTGCGCACAAATCCTCCAATGCGTGCCATTTCAAGGATTTTGTACTGGTCGTCGGGGGTGATGTTTTTGAGGTAGTTGGGTACGAGCTTTGCGCCCACGCGGTTGTTGAGCAACCCCACTACTTGAAAGGTGAAGGTGATGGGTGGCTTGCGCACCTCGATGACGTCGCCCACCTTGATGTTGTGAGAAGGCTTTACGTTCATTCCCTTGATGGTGACGCGGCCAAGTTTGCACTGGTCGGTAGCCAGCGAACGTGTTTTGAAAACCCTGGTGGCCCAAAGCCACTTGTCGATGCGCATTTCGGTCATAATTGGATGGTAGTTTTCAGTAGTCAGTAATCAGTTCTCTTCCCTCTCACTCTTCCCTATTTCCTCTCACCTATTTATTGTTGTAGTTGGTCATGGCGAAACTGAGCCCGCTGAGGCAGAAGGCCTTGATTGCTTCAACGACCTTAGCTGTGCGGTCGGGGAGGAGCTGCTGTTCTTCACTTGTGAATGGGGTGAGGACATAGTCGACTTGAGCACCTTCGGGAAAGTCGTTGCCAATTCCAAAGCGCAGCCGAGCATAGTTTTGTGAGCCTATCAGCTGGTTGATGTTCTTCAAGCCATTGTGTCCACCGTCGGCGCCCTTGCCACGGAGCCTGATGGTGCCAAATGGTAGTGCAAGGTCATCAACGATGACGAGCACGTGGTCGAGATCGATTTTCTCTTTCTGCATCCAGTAGCGCACTGCTTCTCCACTGAGGTTCATGTAGGTAGATGGCTTCAAGAGCACCAGTTGCTGGTTCTTGAGTCTCATCTGCGCCACAGCACCATATCGTTGTGAAGAAAAAACAACATTGGACGCCTTGGCAAAGGCATCCAATATTGTAAAACCAATGTTGTGTCGGGTACCTTGGTACTCTGAGCCAATGTTTCCCAGCCCAACAATCAAGAATTTCATCGTGTTGATGTCTTGAGGTTTATCGGTTTCGCTGTTAGAGCGTTTAGAGAAAATGCGCTTGAGTAGATTACTCAGCAGCACCTTCTTCACCCTCCTCGGCCTCGGCGGCTGCAGCTGCAGCGGCACGTGTGGCGCGAACACCAGTGATTACGAGATCCTTAGCGTTGGCAAGTTCAAAGTTGTCGAACTTCAAGTCACCAACCTTAATGGCATGACCAATGGCAACGTTGTCAACGTTAACAACAATGCGCTCGGGGATGTTGGTGTAGATACCTTTAACTTTCACCTTCTTCATGCCCAGGAAGAGCTTACCACCAGCCTTAACACCGGCAGCGTGGCCTTCAATCTTAACAGGCACGGGAACGGTAACAGGCTTGTCCTCAGTAACCTCAAGGAAGTCGAGGTGCAGGATGCTGTCGTTTACTGGATGCCACTGGATGTCCTTGAGAACAGCCATTTTCTCAACACCGTTGAGGTTGAGAGCTACAACAAACACATCGGGAGTGTAGATGAGCTTGCGAACATCGCTGAAGTTAACTGTGAAGTCGGTTGTGATCACGGCTTTGCCGTCGCGACCAATCTCAACAACCTTCTCGCCCTCGGCGAGAGTGCCGTCGTACTTGCCGTCCTTCAACTCTACTACCTTACCGCCATTCAAGACGCAAGGAATCTTTTTGCTGGCGCGAAGCGCCTTTGCAGCCTTCTTGCCAAGGTCGGTTCTTGGCTCTGCATTTAATTGAAAAGTCTTCATTTTTAATAAGTTGTGTTACTCAAAATTAAGTTATTTAGCTTAATTTCCCATCACACGGGAGCTTAAAGCGGTGCAAAGGTACAATGATTTTTTTGATTGCGCAAAATTTTTTTCACGTCAATTGAGAAAAAGCGATATTATAATGCGTTTTAAGTTTTACATAAAAGGGTTGGTGAAATATTTGCTTGTGGCATTGGGAATGATTATATTTGTAGACTAAAAAAGTTGATGTTATGAAGAACGTGTTGTTATGGTTAATTGTATTGTGCCAGTGTGGCTGTGGCAGTTGGCGTGAAGAGTCTATGTCGCGAGGAGTGGGAAATGTGTCGGTAACTACCGCCACACAGAGTCTTGAAGGAAAGGAGAGTGGTGTGCTTTTCAACTCTTCGTCGGGAAATCCTGAGATATCACCCTCGCTGCTAATACGCGGCATTGGCTCAATCAATGCCGGCACCGAGCCTCTATATGTTGTTGATGGAATGGTATATAACGGCCCCATCAACATGATAAACCCGAGCGACATTGAGTCGATAAAAGTCCTTAAGGACCCTGCAGAGACTTCAATCTACGGCATTAGAGGCGGCAATGGTGTAGTGGTGATAACGACAAAGAAAGGAAAGGGTAAGTAGTTGCCGGTTATCGTTTTATTGTGCTAAGTGCTTTAATGGAGAGGATCAAGGAAGTGGCAATTAGCGGATAGAATGCGGGGTTGGCTACCTGGAGTGCTGTGAGCCACACTACCGTCATGGTTGCGATGAGGGCGATGTTGCAGTAATGGCACCACTTGAGCAACCGTGAGGCTTTTTTGCACCATGGCAAGACGGCAAGCAACAGCAACAGCGGATGTAGCCACAGGATGTTGTAGTTGGGCATCACTGCTTCGTGGGTTGAGATGAACTCGACAAAGAAAATGATGCATCCTGCCAGAGCGGCAATGGTGAAGAAAATGGTGTGATACCAGCGTGAATTCTTGCCGCACTTCCAATCAAGCATTATGACTATTACAGTGATAGCGAGTAGAATCACAGCGAAGAACATAGGGGTGAGATACCAGGGGGTGGGTGGTGCAACAATACCATTGTCGCTGCCTGGCTTGATGACTTCGCTGCGCGTAACCAGGGGAACAGACTTGCCGTCGCGCATGACATTGATGCTGTCGATGGCATGCATAAGGAACAATGGCACGAAGGTGTGGGTGCGGGCATCGATAACGGTGTCGCAAGCGGCACCGAGCACAAGGTCGATACCGAATTGTTCCCATGGATAGTTGCGCGTGTAATGAGTCATTACCTGACGCAGTGTCTTGCCAACGATATATTGGCAGTGGGTGTAGTCAAGTTGGTGGCCGAGCGCGGTTTCTATCACGTCGCGAGGGCGGGTAGAGCAGTTGTCGCTAAAGTGACGGTAGCGGTACTCGCGGTTGTCAGGCATTACGTTCCAGGCGAGGATGTCCCACACTCGCTGTGCCTGTTGCTGAGTGAGGTTTAGGTGCTGCTGCACCATCTTGCGACCCTCTTTAATGCCAGCATCGAGTTGTGGCGGCATTATAGCGCACAGGTAGTCGGTTTCGCCCATGATATAGCGAGTTACAAATCCTGGAGAATCGAAATCAAACACACCATAATTTATATAATATGAGCCAGTGGAGTCGGTCAATAGTATCTCGCTGTGGCCGAACACTTCAAAAACCTCGTTACCCGGGTAGTAGGTGATAAGGCTCACCTCAATGGGATTGGCTTTGGCAATGGTGTCGCTTGCAGGTTTTTGCGCGTTGGCAAACAGGCAGGTGAGCAACACTGTTATTAATAAAAAGAGGCGTGTTTTCTTCATAATGCTATTGTTCTTTTTCGCTGAGTTCGAGCCAGCGCAGTTCTTTCTCGTCGAGAAGTTCTTGCAGTTGGCTATAGCGTGCGCTTTTTTTATCCATGTCGTTAATCACTTCGCCGCTGGCGAAGAGGTCGTCGAGCTGACGTTTCTCGGCATTGAGCTGCTCAATCTCGCCTGTGAGCTGTTCCAGCTCGCGTTTTTCTTTGAAAGAGAGTTTGCGTGAGTTGTCGCGCACGTTGTACTGCACTTTTTCGCGCGGCTTGGCGTTGGCTCTCGCCGCCTCGGCATCGAGCTTGTCGTGATAATCTTTCCAAGCGCGATATTCACTGTAGTTCCCTGGGAAATCCTTGACGATGCCGTTGCCCAGGAAAACAAAAGTGTGGTCAACTGTCCTGTCCATGAAAAAGCGGTCGTGACTCACGATTATCACACACCCGTTGAATTTCGAGAGATAGTCTTCAAGTATTTCGAGAGTGGAGATGTCAAGGTCGTTGGTAGGCTCGTCGAGGATGAGGAAGTTGGGCTTGCTCATGAGCACCATGGCGAGGTAGAGCCTGCGTTTCTCGCCTCCGCTAAGGGTGGAGATAAACTTTTGCTGGTCGGCATTGGTAAAGAGAAAAAGGTTGAGGAACTGTGCTGCGGTATAATGCGTTTTCTCGTCGAAGTAGATGTACTCGGCTACGTCGCGCACAGCATCAATTACACGCTTGCCCTCGTCGAAGTGCATGCCTTCCTGGCTGTAGTAGCCAAACCGCACGGTTTTTCCCAGCTCGAAGTGCCCGCTGTCGCAAGGCACTTCACCGAGCAGGAGCTTGATGAACGTTGACTTGCCCACACCGTTGTCTCCCACGATTCCCAACTTCTCATAGCGCGCAAAGGTGTATTCAAAGTCTTTGAGAATCACCTTGTCGCCAAATGCCTTGCACACGTTGTGGGCGATGAATATTTTCTTGCCGATGTAGGCCGAACTGACATTGAGCCTGACGTCGCCAGGGTCGCGAAAGCCTTGAGCGCGTTCCTTTAGGTCGTAGAACGCATCAATGCGATATTGTGCCTTGTGCTGTCGTGCCTGTGGCTGTCGCCGCATCCATTCCAGCTCGGTGCGCAAGAGGTTTCGTGCTTTCTCCACTTGGGCATTTTGTGCCTCGATGCGCTCGGCACGTTTTTCGAGGTAGTAGTTGTAGTTGCCGTCGTAGGAAAAGATTTCCTGCTGGTCGAGCTCCATAATGCGTGTACAAATGTTGTCAAGGAAGTAGCGGTCGTGGGTGACCATCAAGAGAGTCATGGTGCTTCGCCGCAAGTAGTTCTCAAGCCACTCAATCATGTCGATGTCGAGGTGGTTGGTGGGCTCATCGAGGATAAGGAACTGTGGCTCGTCGATGAGAATCTTGGCGAGAGCCACACGCTTTACCTGCCCACCGCTAAGCTCTCCCACAGGCTGATGAAAGTCATCAATCTTGAGTTTCGTGAGAATTTGCTTGAACCGCTCCTCATAGTCCCAGGCATGACAGTTGTCCATTGCCTGGATTGCAGCGGTGATGGCTTTGGGGTCGCCACTGTGGGCGGCACGCTCATAGGCGAGAACCGCGCGCGCACTTGGGTCGTCACCCTCTAAGCAGGCGTCGATTACCGTCTTGGCCTCTTCAAAGGTGGGAATTTGTGGCAGATAACCGATTCGCAGGTTGTTACGGTAGATGATGGTTCCCGAGTCGGGGGTGTCGACTCCTGCCAGCAAGTTGAGCAAAGTGCTCTTGCCGGTTCCGTTCTTGGCGATAAGCCCCACCTTGTCGCCCTCATCAAGTCCGAAAGATATGTCGCCAAAAAGCAAGTCGTAGCCAAAAGACTTGGTTAAGTTTTCTACCTGTAACAGTGCTGACATTTTGCTGTTGTAAGAGTTCAGTAATCGGTTGGGTGTATCGCTTTAAACAAACGCCAGGCCCATGGGTGGAACCTGGCGTTTTTATAATGAGCATTGCGGTTTAATCGCTGCATTTAGCGCAAATGTACTCGCGGTTGAGTCGGGCAATGTTGCTCAGCTTGATGTTCTTGGGGCACTCGGCGGCGCAAGCACCAGTGTTGGTGCAGTTGCCGAATCCCAGCTCGTCCATCTTCTGGAGCATTGCTTTCACGCGCTTCTTGGCTTCGGCCTTACCTTGTGGCAGTAGAGCAAACTGGCTCACCTTTGCCGAAACGAAGAGCATTGCCGAACCATTCTTGCAGGCTGCCACGCAGGCACCGCATCCAATGCAGCTGGCACTGTCCATCGCTTCGTCGGCATCGACTTTGCTGATGGGGATAGCGTTGGCATCCTGTGCGCCGCCGGTATTGAAGCTTACATAACCGCCGGCCTGCTGAATCTTGTCGAAAGCATTGCGGTCGACCATTAAGTCCTTAATAACAGGGAAAGCTGCCGAGCGCCAGGGTTCAACGGTAATGGTCTCTCCATCCTTGAAACGGCGCATGTAAAGCTGGCAAGTGGTAGCTCCGGTAGCAGGTCCGTGAGGATGTCCATTGATATATAGCGAGCACATACCGCATATTCCCTCGCGGCAGTCATGATCGAAAGCGATGGGCTCCTCGCCACGCTCAACAAGTTGCTCGTTGAGGATGTCGAGAGTCTCAAGGAACGAGGTGTCGGTAGGGATGTCTTGGAGCTCATAAGTGACAAATTCGCCCTGTGCTTTGGGATTTGCTTGTCTCCAAACTTTCAATTTTACGCTTATGCTATTTTCCATAATTCATTAGTTTTTGTAGTTGCGTGTTTGTACCTTAATTGCCTCGTAGTGTAGTGGTTCCTTAATTAGAGATGGAGCCTTGGTGTCGTCGCCGTTGTATTTCCAGCAAGCAACATAGAAGAAGTTTTCATCGTCGCGTTTAGCTTCGCCTTCTTCGGTTTGGTGCTCCTCACGGAAGTGTCCACCGCAAGATTCCTCACGGTTCAAGGCATCATAGGCGATGAGTTCGCCCATTGTGATGAAGTCGCGCAGACGGAACGCCTTGTCAAGCTCGATGTTCATGCCCTCTTGGTCGCCGGGAATGAACAGATTGGTCTCAAATTCCTTGCGCAGTTCTTTGATTTTCTCAAGGGCAGTTTCGAGACTCTCTTTGGTGCGTCCCATTCCCACATAGTCCCACATGATGTTACCCAGCTCCTTGTGGATAGAGTCAACCGAGCGGTTGCCCTTGATGTTCATGAGGTTGTCGAGGTCGGCTTGAACGCGCTCTTCGGTTTCCTCAAACTCAGGCAGGTCGGTAGAGAACCTGGGCACTGTGATTTGGTCGCTGAGGTAGTTCTGGATGGTGTAGGGGAGCACGAAGTAACCGTCGGCAAGACCTTGCATAAGAGCTGATGCGCCGAGTCGGTTAGCGCCGTGGTCGCTGAAGTTGCACTCACCAATTGCAAAGAGTCCCTTGATAGAGGTCTGCAACTCATAGTCTACCCATATACCGCCCATAGTGTAGTGGATGGCAGGATAGATCATCATTGGATTGTAGTACTTGACTCCGTTGATCTCGTTGGCGAGTTCGCCGGGATTAACGTCGGTAATTTCCTCATACATGTCGAAGAGGTTGCCATAGCGCTGGCGCACTACATCGATGCCGAGGCGGTTGATGGCCTCGCTGAAGTCGAGGAATACGGCTTGACCGGTGTTGTTAACACCAAATCCCTTGTCGCAACGCTCCTTGGCGGCACGGCTTGCCACGTCGCGTGGCACGAGGTTACCAAAGGCAGGATAGCGACGCTCAAGATAGTAGTCACGTTCCTCTTCGGGGATGTCACTGCCCTTGATTTGTCCGGCTTGCAGTTTCTTGGCATCCTCAATGTTCTTGGGCACCCAGATGCGTCCATCGTTACGCAGCGACTCGCTCATGAGAGTGAGCTTCGATTGCTTGTCGCCATGACGTGGAATACATGTTGGGTGAATTTGAACGTAAGCAGGATTGGCAAAGTAGGCTCCCTTGCGGTAGCAAGCCATCGCAGCGCTCACGTTGCATGCCATAGCGTTGGTCGAGAGGAAATAGGTGTTGCCATAGCCTCCGGTGGCAATTACCACAGCATGAGCAGCAAAGCGCTCGAGCTTGCCTGTAACGAGGTTCTTGGCGATGATGCCGCGTGCGCGTCCGTCAATAATTACCACGTCGTGCATCTCATAGCGGTTGTAGCTCTTAACGTTGCCCATCTCGATTTGACGGTTGAGCGACGAGTAAGCACCAAGCAGCAGCTGTTGTCCAGTCTGTCCCTTGGCATAGAATGTGCGGCTTACCTGTGCGCCGCCAAAAGAGCGGTTGGCGAGCAGACCTCCATATTCGCGTGCAAAGGGAACACCCTGTGCCACGCATTGGTCGATGATGTTGTTCGACACCTCGGCAAGGCGGTAAACGTTGGCCTCACGGGCACGGTAGTCACCACCCTTTACAGTGTCGTAGAACAAGCGATAAACAGAGTCACCGTCGTTCTGATAGTTCTTGGCGGCATTGATACCACCCTGTGCTGCAATAGAGTGAGCACGGCGTGGTGAATCCTGAATGCAGAAGTTGAGCACCTTGAAACCCATCTCTCCCAGAGTGGCAGCGGCACTGGCACCAGCCAGACCTGTACCCACCACGATGATGTCCAAGCGACGCTTGTTGGCAGGGTTAACGAGTTTTTGATGTGCCTTATAGTTAGTCCATTTCTCAGCTACTGGACCCTCAGGAATTTTAGAGTCGATAGCAGGCTGAGCAACGTTTTTCTTTAAGTTTTCTTCCATTTTTCAAAAAAAGTTTTAATGATTAATTACTCAGCTTAATTAGATCAACTCGCCGATACATGGGCAGCTATCGGTCGCAAATTTAATAGTGAGAGCGATGGCCTCGACGGCGAAGAGCAGCATCACGATGGTAGCCCACCACCAGCCAATGCACTTCCAGCGGCACAACCACTTGTCGTTGTTGGCACCAAGCGACTGGAATGCGCTCCAGAATCCGTGAGTGATGTGGAACCAGATGGCGCAGAACCCAATCAGGTAAACAGGCAAAACCCAAGGTTGGCTAAAGGTGGCTTCAAGAGCTTGAGAGCCCGAATACACATCTCCGCCGGTAATTTCGGGAAGCTGCATCTTAGCCCAGAACTGGAACAAGTGCAACACGAGGAAGCACAGCACGATGATGCCCAGCACGAGCATGTTTTGTGAAGCCCATTCAACGCTCTTGGGACGTGCAGTGACAGCATAGCGGTCGTTGCCGCGAGCACTGCGGTTCTGTAAAGTAAGCCAGAAGGCGAAGATGATGTGAATCACAAAACCTGCGGCGAGCACCAGGGTGCCCAGCAGAGCATACCAGTTGGCACCAAGGAACTCACAAACAGCCTCATAAGCATCGAGCGAGAGGACAGCTACTGCGTTCATCAGTGCGTGGAATGTTAAGAATAGGATTAGAAAAAGTCCGGTGACACTCATCACCACTTTCCTTCCTACCGAAGATTTGAATAACCACATAGTAGAGTTTAGAATTTAGTTATTAATTGATTTATTTAATTATTAATCAAGTTGATAAGCACCACACGCGATGCGCATGGCGGAATTTCAGTGCAAATTTACCATTTTTTGCCGTCATTTGCAACTTCAAAAGGCAAAAATCTTTATAACATTTTGTATTAATTTAAATTATATATAATTTTGCAATAAAAGAAACCGTAATTATTCTCAAAATTTTTTATATGACTTTTCTTAAATGGATAATGATGGGCATAGTGTCTGCCGCGCTAATGGGTTGCGGCTCTTCAAAGCAAAACATCTTGACTGGTAGCGGAGTGATTGCCGGCGAGGCGACTGCCGCCGGCAAGCAAGTGATAGTAATGCGCCCCACTGGTAATGCGCAGGTGCGTTTTGTAAGTCACAAGCAAAATGGCTTTGGGGGTGCTCCGAGTGTTGATGACACCTCGATTGTTCTTAATGTTGCGGCTGCTTTCACGCTCGACACCGAAACAATGGACGTGTGTGGTGACCATGTGGTAGCCGGAGAGCTTATCAAGGGTTATGACGACGTGACGGCAACCGGCCATGCGCTGATAGTGAATAATAAGGTGAAGATATTGCCAAACAGCAGGCTTGAAGAGTCGATTGGGCTTGCTGTTGACAAGAAAGGCTATCTGTTTCAGCAATGTCTTATTGTGGAAGATGGCAAAGGCAGGGTAGAGCGGGTGCCCCAAGCTATCCGTGACCGTCGGGCTCACATCATCTACCGGGCGGCGTGCACGATGAGTGATGGCTCGCTGGCGATAGTTCAGGGTGCCGAGAAGATGTATTGTGATGAGTTTGTCGATGCTTTGGTTGCCTTGGGAGCCCGGCAGGCATTATATCTCGACATGGGCACTTGGGCCTGGGGATGGGTGAGAGAAAGCGGAAAGCCTGTTCGTGAACTTGCCGAGCATTTTTCTAATACACGCTATCAAAGCAACTGGCTTCAAGTGATAGCTAAGTAGTTTTTAGTTATCAGTTATCAGTTATTAGTTTTCAGTTTTCAGTAATCAGTTTTCAGTTCCTGTAGATATATGGGTTGAGGACGGGCCATGCTAAAATAAAAAAAGCCCGGCTCTCACGAGTGGGACTTTAAATTTATGAATAGAATCTGTATAGAAAAGTGCAATATAATATTGCTGTCCTAATTATTATGCGGTGCAAAGGTATAAACGATTTTCATGAGCCGAAAGGTTTGTTTTTCCTTTGTTTTGTTCCATTTTTCGGATTTGGTCAAAAAAATAACCATTTTGGGTAGTTTTTTGTTCGTTATGTTTTGTTTTTTTGTACATGAAAAGGTAAAAAACAGAGAAAAAAATCTTTGTTTAAAAGGAAATACACTATATTTGCGGTTGGGAAAAATGTCAAAAATGAAAAGTGAACACACATAATAACCGATATAAAAAATATTAACCGCTAAAACATAGAATTATGAAATCGAATTTTTTACTCCTGTCGTTCCTCTTGGTGACGTTGAGTGTCTCGGCAGTGACAAAGGTCAAGACACAGAATTTTGTTGTGACTGACTCTATCCGTGTTTTTGAGCAGGAAGACCAGGATGGAGTAGGCTACAAATTCTCAAAGCATTTAAGTGTTGATTGGCCTGTGACAGTTAATGGCAAGAAGTCGGCGGCTCTCACTAAATTCTTGCTCGACTCGGTGTTTGGCGCCTATCAGCATCGCGACATCTATACCAGCTATACCGATGACGTGAAAGTGCTAAAAGGCTATGTGAGCAAGGGCGTCCATCGTGCCCTTCGGGAGAGTGATTTGGTAAAAGAATTTATCGTTAAGGAGCCAGGCGAAGTGGCGAATATAAATAGCGAGGAGTGGCCCATGAGCTGCTGGTATGAGGACATGGAGCTTAAGGTTGACCGCATTGTTGGCGACCTGGTGTTCTTCTCGGCCTACTATGATGATTACTATGGTGGTGCTCACAATATGTTCGCAACTAGTTATCTGGCGTTTGATGCTAACCTTAACAAGCCCATTAACCTAAAGGATATAGTTGCGAGCCCTAAGAAATTGCTGCGTCTCCTTCCTAATTATGACAAGCGCGATGCCGATGTCAAGTGGTGGAAAGATATTGAAGTTGACGATATTGACAATTTCTATATCGATGGTGGCAAGTTGATATTCTCGTTCTCTCCTTATGCCATAGGGCCATTCGCCGATGGTCAAGTCGAGGTGCCGGTGCCTCTCAAGACATTGCGTGCCAAGGGACTTCTTACTCCCTACGGCAAGAAACTGATAAAATGACTTGACCGCCACGCTGCGCCGGAGTATTTTACAAATTGCCGTGAATTGACCGCAAATTATCAATAATAGAAACAAACTAATACACATCACCCCCTCTCAATCTGAACTGCACCCCAAAAGTTAGACACAAAACTTTTGAGGTGCAGTTCACGATAGCAAGTGTGATTTTTTTTATTTTAAGCGAAGCAACCTTTATATTTTCCAGCGTAAGCTGGCTTTTCGAGGAGCTCCGCTCGTAACTTTTTGAGATAATTTACTTGTTAACTTGGTTTGGTCTTGGTTTTATTGGTTTTCTTGGTTTGAAAAAGCTGTATCTATTTATTATCAGTAGTTGTTTGATAAAAAAGTTGTGTGTTCAGCACTCAAAAACTTTTTCGTTGCGTCGTTTTTTTTCTTTTTTCAGTTCTTGTTCTTGCTTCTCGGCATCGCTCTTTTTTTGGATTTTTTGTTTGGGTTTTTCTCGCTCGTTAGGCTTTTGGTCGTTGCCCTCGGAGAAGCTTTTGAGGATGTCTTCCACTACTTCCTGGTTGCCGAGGAGGTAGTTGATGATGACTTCAAGAACGGTGGAGGTTTTTTCGCTCACCAGGTAGCTAATCATGCATCGCGTGCCGTCGGGCATGGTGCCTTCGAGTGAATAGCACTTGAAACCTTTAACCTTGAGGGTTAGTAGCTTTGTGTCATACATGTTGTAACCCAGTGCACGGCTCTTGAGGCGCTCGTCAAGGTTCTTCTTGTTGGTGTTCTCGTTCTTGATGTATCGCTGCAGAGTCATCACCATCTCGTCCCATTCTACCTGAGCCGAATTGGGGTCCTGGAAGAAGCTGAAGGGAACATATCCACCATCGGGAGCTTCAAAGGCGATGTTATACTTGTCCCAGGTGTAGACCTTGGCTTGCATGGTGGCTGTGAGCGCCATTGCCAACAGCGTTATGAGGGATAAAAATCTTTTAGAGTTCATCATCGATATAATATTCATCTTGGTTTTCGTCAAATTCATAGTAAACGGTGTCGGTCTGTAGTGGGGTGAGGGTCTTTAGCCATTCCTCCCACTGCTGCGCCGAGCCATTGAAGACGTTTAGGTCGACATCGCCCCAAATTCCCTTGACGCGCCCCCAGTGGCTGTACTGCTGCATTTGGTGTGGAATGTGCCGCAGCTTGTCGGGTTGCTTAAAGGTGCATAGCCACAGGTTGATGTTGATTTGTCCGTTCTTAATGTACTTCTTGTAGCCGTCGCCGTTGGTGTAAATCATCACCTTGTGGCCTCGTGAGCGCAGGTTGTCGAGCATGGCGTCGAGGTGCTTTTGAGTGCGCTCGTCTTTAATCTGCTCGTCGTTGCTCCAGTCCTCCACGTCGACCACAAGAGGGAGGTCAAGCTTGCGCCAGCCCACCATCTCGAGGAAGTTCTTGGCCTGGTTGAGGCCGTCGGTCTTCTTGCGGAAGAAGTGATAGGCACCAACCTTGAGGCCGCTTGCGCGTGCTTTGTCGTAGTTGACGGCAAACTTAGAGTCGTGGTGGTCTTCTCCCTCGGTGGCCTTGATGAAGACAAAGGAATAACCGTCGGCTTTCACCTTGTCGAAGTCGATGTCGCCGTTGTGTGACGACACGTCGATGCCCACAATGGGGTACTTGTTGCGGTCGATGACAATTTCGCCGCGCCACCAGTGGAAGATGTCGGTGCGGTTCTTATAGGCCCATAACATCAAGAGCCCAAACGCCACAGCCAAAGCCACAAGAGCAATGAGCGCTCGCTTGAGTAGCTTGCGTCGCTTGAGCGACCTGGCTGTGACGGTTGTGCTTGTCTTGGTCATGGTAGTGGAGTGATGCTGTTATAAGAGATAAGTGTCAGAATATAGGGAAAGAGACTGCCGGATTGACGTATTTGTCTTCAAATTCCTGCTGACTCATGCAAAGCATCATGATGCCTTGAATAAGGGCGATGATGCCGGTGACTGCCGCAAGGACGAAGCAGCTGAGGATGCTTGCAATGAGGAAAACGACTCCAGCGGTGGTCTTGCCAAGATAGAAGTAGTGAACGCCAAATGCCCCCACTAAAATTGCGAGCAGGCCTGCAATGCCTCGGCTCTTGCCCGACGGTCCATTGGCAAAGATGTCGTTGGGCTGCATGTAAGGCTGCTGATAAGCTCCCTGCTGTCCTCCATAAGGAGGTTGCTGGTAGGCACCCTGCTGCCCGTAGGGAGGTTGCTGCTGTTGCTGGTTTGCATGGCGGAACACAGGCGGTTCTTGCCCGTTGATGGCTTGAAAATCGTTGCCACAATATGGGCACTTTATATTGCTTACCTCACACTCGGTAATGATGTTTTTGCCACATTGAGGGCATTTGTAACTGATTGACATGATAATAAGAATTAAAAGTTCATAGATGATTATCATTAACGGCGACGCTTAGCGTTGCGTTTTTGCTGTTCGAGCTGCTGACGTTGTGCTTCTTCGAGTCGTGCCATGAAACCGCTTTTCTTCTTGGGCTTCTTGGCGTTCTCGGCCATAACGGCACGCACCTTGTCCTCTTTCACCATCAATCGTGTGAGATAGGTCTGGATGATGGTGATAAGCAGTGAAACAAAGTAGTAGTAGCTAAGACCTGCTGCGTAGGTATTGAAGAACACGAGGAACATCAGTGGCATCAAGTACATCATCCACTTCATGCCTGGCATCTGGCTTGATGACTGCGACTGCATGTTGATGTAGGTGTAACCGATGTTGGTTGCTGTCATGAGCAAGCAGAAGATGCTCAGGTGGTCGCCCAGGAATGGGATGCTGAACGGCAGTGAGATAATGGCATCGGGGGCACTCAGGTCGGGAGCCCACAGGAAGGACTGACCGCGCAGGTCGATGCTTGACGGGAAGAACCAGAACATGGCGATGAGGAATGGCATTTGCAGCAACATTGGCAAGCAGCCACCCATGGGGTTGGCACCAGCCTGCTTGTAAAGCTCCATGGTCTTCTGCTGCTTCTTCATGGCATCGTTGGGGTCGGGATATTTCTCGTTGATGGCAGCGATGTCGGGTTGCAGAATCTTCATCTTGGCTTGCGACATGTAGCTCTTGTAGGTGAGAGGCCACAAGACGAGCTTGAGCAAGATGGTGAGCACGAGAATGACGATGCCCAGGCTCCATCCAAACTTGCATAGCCAGTTGAAGACAGGCATCACGATTCCCGAGTTGATCCAACGGAAGAGCGTCCATCCCAGTGAAACAAGACGAGTGAGGTGCAAATCCTCTTTAGGCGAGAACTTGTCGTAGCTTGAAAGCAGCGCATAGCGGTTGGGGCCAAAGTAGAAATAGAACGAAGCCGGTTCGGGGTTCTTAGAGCTATAGTCGATGCTGGAAGTGATGCTCAAATCCTTGAGGTAATGATCATATTCCTTGGGGTTGCGTTCTTGATCAAAGGCATTGCTCTTGAGCTGTGCGCCGCTGAACCACTGGTTGGCGATGAGCACTGTTGAGAAGAACTGGCTCTTGCCCGAAATCCACTTGATGCGCTCTTGCACGTTCTCGTCTTTGTTGCCGTTCTCGCTCAGGTTGTTGACGTCGTCATTGTCGCCCTGTATTTTCCAATAAAGAGCACTGTTGCGCTCCTCAAACTGCTTTCCAGCCTCTTGCCGCTTGATTTTCTGTTCCCAAGCAAAATCCATGTTGCTGATATTGGTTGGAATCACTTTTTCCATGCCACTCTGGAGCACTTCCATTTTCACCATGTAAGTTCCAGGCACGAGAGTGTAGCGCAGGCTCCACTTGGCGCCACCCTCGAGGTTCATGGTCATTGTCACCGAGCTGTCGGTTTTCTCTTCGGGTGTGAAGAAGAAGTCGCGAGTGTCGAAGCGCTGTGTGTCGGAGTTGAGAATAAAGCTGTACTGGTTGTTCTCGGGGTTGATTATTTCTACCGGCTCGCTCTTGTGTTTCTTGTAATCCTCTTGAGTGCGGTAGACCACATAGCCCTTGAGTGTGGCACGGCTCACCATGCCGCCCTTAGAGCTTATCTCGATTGCCAAAGAGTCGTTCTCAAGCTTTACTATTGTGTTCTCGCCGGTGAGATTGGCACTGAACGCCGATGCCTGAACATACTTGCTGATAACGTTTTTTACAGCCAGCACAGCAAGGTTCTGCGCCTTAGGGTCATCGCTCTTAGGCACAGCAAGCGAAGCGAAATCGACAGTCTTGCCTTCAATTTTCACTGTGCCGGTGGCTTTCCCGTCCTGGTTGGTGAGATTAACGCCCTCAAAAGTTATAGTGCCATTCTTGGCGGTGAGAGAGTCGAGCAGAGAAATCTCGGCACTTGTCAGCGTGTCGACACTTGCGTCGGCAGTCTGCTGCGCGGCTTTCTGCTCGGTGTTGGCAGCTTGCTGCTGTGAATTCTGTGAGTTTTCATCTTTGGGTTGCAGATACATGAATCCGAAGATTACCGCACACATGAGCAACATGCCTATGACCGTGTTTTTGTCCATAATAATATATAGTAATGTTAAGTTTAAATGTTAGTTTTAAGAGTGAAACTTATTTTTTGTTTTCTATCGCCGCCTTGATGAAGTCCATGAACAGCGGGTGTGGAATGAGCACCGTGCTGCTGTACTCAGGGTGATACTGAGTGCCAATGTACCATTTCTTGTCGGGCAGCTCAATAACCTCGACAAGATGTGTCTCGGGGTTCTCGCCCACGCACATCATACCGCTGTCCTCGAACTGCTTGCGATACTCGTCGTTAAACTCGAAGCGATGGCGATGACGCTCTTCAATGTCGAGCTTACCATAGGCTTTAGCAACTTTCGTGCCACTTTTCAGATGGCAGGCATAAGCACCCAGACGCATGGTGCCGCCCATGTTGGTGATGCTCTTTTGCTCTTCCATCAAGTCGATGACATTGTGAGAAGTTTTTGGGTCAATCTCCACGCTGTTGGCATCGTCCATTCCCAGCACGTTGCGGGCATACTCGATGACCATGCACTGCATACCGTAGCAGATGCCAAAAGTGGGCTTGTCGTTCTCACGGCACCATTTCAGGGCGGCAAACTTGCCCTCGGTGCCTCGTTGCCCGAATCCCGGAGCTACAATCACGCCGTCCATGTCGGCAAGCAGGGCCTCGGCGTTGCTGTCGTTGATTTTCTCACTGGAGATATAGGTGATATTCACTTTATGGTCTTGATAAGCGCCTGCAGTAAGAAGGCTCTCGTCGATGCTTTTGTAGGCATCTTGCAATTCAACATATTTGCCCACGAGTCCTATCTTTACCTCGGCATTGGCACTGCGCAGCTTGTCGAGGAAGAAATTCCACTTTGTCAAGTCGGGCTCGCCGCTATAGGCAGTGCCGGTCTTCTCCAGAATAATTTGGTCGAGACGCTGGCGGTGCATCATCAATGGCACCTCGTAGATGCTTGGTGCGTCAAGGCTTTGGGTTACTGCATCGGGGCTCACGTTGCAGAACTGAGCCACCTTGCGAC
Source organism: uncultured Prevotellaceae bacterium (assembly GCA_946410125.1). Classification (GTDB taxonomy): domain Bacteria; phylum Bacteroidota; class Bacteroidia; order Bacteroidales; family Muribaculaceae; genus Sodaliphilus. Next base: position 42,967 of record CAMJZF010000002.1, read on the forward strand.
AGTGAGCCGCAGGCAGTTCGCGCTCGGTGCGCAAGACGAGTACGTCGGGCTGTATTCCCACCTGTTGCAGTTGCTTGACGCTGTGCTGGGTTGGCTTGGTCTTGAGTTCTCCTGCCGCCTTGATGTAAGGGACATAGGTGAGGTGAACCACCACGCAGTTACGTCCCAGCTCCCACTTGAGCTGTCGCACAGCCTCGAGGAATGGCAAAGACTCAATGTCGCCCACGGTGCCTCCAATCTCGGTAATGACGAAATCATACTTTCCAGTGCTTCCCAGCAACTTTACGCACCGCTTAATCTCGTCGGTAATATGAGGAATGATTTGTACAGTCTTGCCCAGATAGTCACCGCGGCGTTCCTTGTCGATAACGCTCTGATACACACGCCCGGTGGTAATATTGTTGGCGCGGGTGGTCTTGATGTTGGTAAATCGCTCGTAGTGTCCCAGGTCAAGGTCGGCCTCATGCCCGTCGACGGTAACGTAACACTCCCCATGTTCGTAGGGGTTGAGTGTTCCCGGGTCGATGTTGATATAGGGGTCAAACTTCTGCATGGTGACATTAAAGCCACGAGACAAAAGCAGCCGAGCTATCGATGAGGAAATGATGCCTTTTCCAAGCGATGAGACAACTCCGCCAGTAACAAAAATGTATTTAGTGTCCACTATATTTATTTTGTTTTTTTTATTAATTACTAAAATAACCTGCAAATATAAGCATTTTATTGCAACTAATAGTAATAATGGGTGATTTTTCCTAAAAATCTCAAAAAAACTTCATGGCGAGGTTGAGATGGCAAAAACCGCTTGTCATTTTAGGAACAAGTAGGTTGTTACACTGTGTTTGCCAAGATAGAAAGCTTTGGCTTTTACCAGCTTACAGTTGGCAGGTACTTTTACTTCACCGTTCCATAAAGGAGATTGCTCGGTGGGCTCGGTGCCGTCGAATGTGTAATGTATCTGTGCCATAGGGTATTGAGCGTTGGCCCACAGCATTCCGTCTTCTACTATGATTCCAGGTTGTGCGACATGGAAATTGTAGCCTCGCTTGTTGAGCATGGGCAGTTCCCAGAATCCGATATTTATGTTGTAATCTTCACGAGCAAACGACATCTGGACTTCATCGCCTGACCAGAGTGGCAACGAATTCCATCCTCGCTCGGCGACGCCAAAAATCTTTGGGATGAGAAGGCGTTCCACTTCACTGAAGTTGCGCAGGGTTTCACCCCACAGCTGTGCTTGAACACCGATGATATTCTCTCGACGGTTAAGCGGTGTCTTGCCCTCGGAGTTGTCGCCATAGAGGTTCCACGGCTCGGCTTGCCATGAGTCAAACTCGTTGACACATCCGCCCCAGTGCAATCCTTGCTCGTACTGATGCCAGCTGTACCCCATGTCCATGTAGAACTTGTCGACATTAGACAAGATGGTAGGATAGCCTGCATTTGCCACCTTGTAAGGCACCTCGATGCGGCTGCCGATGGTGCTCCATGCATTCACACCTGCAAAACGCGGAGCCACACGCCTGTTGAAATCGTCGCTATGGTTAAGCGCCACTTCTTGCCAGCCTTCAATCTTGATGCCGCGCTTTGAGAGCATGAGGGAAACGCGGTCGATGTAATGCTCCATCATGGCGTGGGTGTCTTTCATTTTCATCTTTGCCATGAGGGTCATGACGGCAGGACTGTTGTCCCAGCAATGGTTTGCCACTTCGTCACCGCCAAGATGCACTATGTCGAGGCTGAGATTGGCGGCGCGATACATTTTTTCGAGTTCTCTAACCACCTTGCCCAGAAACCTGTAAGTGCCCTCTATGGCAGGGTTTAGCACGTTGTCGGGGTAGGACTGAATCGACTTGTAACCACCCTTGTCGTCGGGGTCCCAAAGCATGTATTCCTGAGCTTCCTTTAAATTGTAGTGAGCGAGCCGGTTATAGCGGTATTTCATTGCCACGATTGCGGCGCGTGAGTGCCCTGGCGTGTCAATTTCAGGGATAATCTTGATGCCGCGAGAATTGGCATACTTGAGCAGCTCAATGAATTGCTGGCGAGTGAAATAGCCGTTGGCACTCTGGTTTAGGTCGTCGGGGTTGCCGTTGCCATCAAAAATCTGTGCTAAGAATCCGTCTTCTAATTCGTTGAGGGTACATCCTCGGCGTGAAGCCACCTGTGTGAGTTCGGGTAGTCCCGGAATTTCCAGCCGCCAAGCCTCGTCGTCGGCAAAATGGAACTGGATAGTGTTGATTTTATAGAGAGCCAGCAGGTCGATGAGTTTTTTCATCTCGTCAAGGCCATAGAAGTTGCGGGCCACGTCGGCCATGAAACCGCGATAATGGAAATCGGGTTCGTCAATAATTTTGCACACAGGCAATTCGTTGCGTTTTGAGTGGCTGAGAGCGGCGATGAGAGTCTTTGCCCCGTTAAGAACGGCAATATCGGTAACACCTGTAATTACAATGCATGAGTCAGTTACTTCCATTTCATAATGCTCGATGTTGGTGCTCAGCTTGCTTTCGACACGAGTTTCAATAAAGAAAGGGCAGTCGTCCATGACATGAATGCCATAAAACGCAAGGTTTTTTGTTAAGAAATCTTTTACTCTGCCAAAGTCCTTGTTACGTCTCTTGAAGAATGAAGGAGTCTTGAACGAGACTAAGTTGGGCAGGCGCACTGTGTTCAACTCATTGTTGACAATCACTTGCTTAGGGGTTGGTAGAATGCTTTTGGGAGAGTCGCTTATAAACCCACTGTAGACCTCATCGTTGAAGGCATAGACCTTTGCGCCGTCGGGATAATCGTCGGAGGCACCCCATTGGCCAGGCTCCTTGAGTTCGCTACGTTCTATGTTAACTGCAATAGGGTGGCGGGTGTCTCGGTCAAGCACCACATGCCCTCCCACAGGTGCATACCACAGATTCACGAATGTACCTCTCATCATCATGTCAATGACCAGCGAGTCGCCTGCCGCAAGGGTCGAATAGTGCTCGTTGGGCTTGACCTGATAATAGGTCGTGGAAATTTCCTTGATGTCGACGGGACAAGTGGGGGAGAGCTCCAGCTGTCGAGAAAACTGGTTGAAGAAGAACATCCAGTTGTCGCCGAGAGGCTTGCCGCTGATGTTCTTGATGACAAATTTTGAGCTGTAATAGCCTGGTTTGGCATTGTTTTGCCCCATGTCCCATCTTACGGCGACAGGAGCTTGGGCGGCAAGGTTTAGAGCCGCAGCCATCATTGCTGTTGCAATAAGCAGCGACTTAAAAGTAGATGTTGTCATAACTTATATTTAGTGATTATTTCGTCAAGCAGATTGCCACAGGCATCCTCAAGCAGGTCGAGGACGAGTTCAAAGCCCTCGGCACCTTCATAATAAGGGTCGGGGACATAATCGTAGTGAGCGCGCAGTTTCACGATGTAGTCGCCCATCATCACGATTTTTGACTCCTGTTGCGGCGAGGCGGCGAGGCGAATGAGGTTGCGGCGGTTGCTCTCGTCCATGGCAACGATGATGTCGAAAAGGTCGAAATCATCGCTCGAAATGGGACGTGCGCGATGGTTGAGGTTGTAGCCGCGCCGGCTGGCGTGATGGCGCATACGAGGGTCGGGGAGTTGTCCTCGGTGCCCGCTGTAGGTGCCAGCCGAGTCAATTTCAAAGCGATGAGCCAGCCCACGCTCGTTGATGAGCCTTTGCATCACCCCCTGGGCGGCAGGCGACCTGCAAATGTTTCCGAGGCAAACGAATAAAACCTTTATTTTCATAATGAGTGCAAAAGTACAAAACTTTTCCCAATCGTCAAAAAGGGAAAAAGATTTGGTGTTTTTTATGAATTCTGCCTTTTGAATTGTGCAATATGAATTATTTATCTATCTTTGCAGGCGATTTTGAAATCATATTGTAATTACATGAAAATAATATCTAAAGTCGACGAGCTGAGAAAGCATGTCGAAATGTTTCGTGAAGAGGGCAAAACCATAGGTCTTGTACCCACGATGGGGGCATTGCACGAGGGTCACCAGTCGCTGGTGGAGCGTGCTCGCCGAGAGAATTATGTAGTGGTCGTGAGTGTTTTTCTCAACCCCACTCAATTTAACAATAAAGAGGACTTGCGCACCTATCCGCGCACAGCCGATGCCGATGCCGCTTTGCTGGAGCGTTGCGGTGTGGACATTGCTTTCATGCCCACTGTTGAGGATATATATCCCGAGCCCGACACTCGCGTTTTCAAGCTTGGCCCGGTAGCCGAGGTGATGGAGGGAGCCATGCGCCCTGGCCATTTTAATGGAGTGTGCCAGATTGTTAGCAAGCTCTTCATGATGGTTGAGCCCACCCGTGCCTATTTTGGCGAGAAAGATTTCCAGCAGATTGCCGTGATACGCGCAATGGTCAAGCAGCTTGGCTTTAATCTTGAAATAGTCACCTGCCCATGTGTCCGTGAGGCCGACGGCCTGGCAAAGAGCAGCCGAAACGTGCGCCTTACCCCGCTGGTTCGCAAGATAGCACCCAATATCTATCGTGTGTTGTGCGACAGTAGGGAGTTTGCCCAAGACCACTCAGTTGAGCAGACTCACGACTGGGTAGTAGCCACACTCAACGCTTATCCTGAGATGGAAGTGGAATATTTCTCGATTTGCGACGGCATTACCTTGCAGCCAGTAACCAGCTGGGACGAAAGTGATTATATAGTAGGTTGCATTACCGTTTACTGTGGTGATGTGAGAGAAATCGACAACATTAGCTATAAAAAGCCTGGAAATTTATAATGTGGCACGCTATTTGCTAATTGTAGTACACACACATTGATTATTTCTCCTAAAAAGTATTGCACCATGTTTATTCAAGTTGTAAAATCGAAGATTCATCGTGTCACCGTTACCGGTGCCAACCTCAACTACATAGGCAGTATCACAATCGATCAGGACTTGCTCGATGCAGCCGGTATCGTTGAGGGCGAGCGTGTTTTCATTGTCGACAACAACAATGGCGAGCGATTAGACACCTACGTCATTCCCGGCGAGCGTGGCAAGGGCGAGGTGTGCCTCAATGGCGCAGCAGCTCGCAAAGTGCAGCCTGGCGACATAGTGATAATCATGTCCTATGCCCTTATGACTCCCGATGAGGCTAAAGGCTTCAAGCCAAAGGTGGTTTTCCCCGACACAGCTACAAATCGATTAATTTAAACTTAAAACCTATCACTTTAAACTTAAGACTTAACACTTAGGACTTAACACTTATATTATATCCATGTTTGAAAATTTAAGCGAAAGACTTGAACGGGCGTTCAAGGTTTTAAAAGGAGAAGGCAAAATCACCGAGATTAACGTTGCCGAGACACTCAAGGAGGTTCGCCGCACTCTCATCGAGGCCGACGTTAACTATAAGGTAGCCAAGACCTTTACCGACACAGTAAAGCAGAAAGCAATAGGTCAAAACGTAATCAACTCACTCAAGCCTAAAGAGTTGATGATTAAAATAGTCCACGATGAGCTCACCGAGCTCATGGGTGGCGAGCAGGCACCATTCAACATCGAGGGTCATCCGGCAATAATACTTATGTCGGGTTTGCAAGGTTCGGGTAAGACAACATTTTCGGGCAAGCTTGCCAACCGCCTGAAAAAGCGTGACCCGCTTCTTGTGGCTTGCGACGTGTATCGTCCCGCCGCTATCGAGCAGCTCAAGGTGCTGGGCGAGCAGATTGGCGTGCCAGTATATTCCGAGCCCGAGAACAAGAATCCGGTGGAGATTGCGCAGCACGCAGTAGCCGAGGCAAGGGCCAAAGGCTATGGAGTGGTAATCGTCGATACTGCCGGTCGTCTTGCCGTTGATGAGCAGATGATGCAGGAAATCAAGGCTATCAAGGACGCTATCCAGCCCAACGAGACCCTGTTTGTAGTCGACTCGATGACTGGTCAGGATGCTGTCAACACCGCCAAGGCTTTCAACGACCGCCTCGACTTTGACGGCGTGGTACTCACCAAGCTCGACGGTGACACCCGTGGCGGTGCTGCATTGAGCATTCGCTCGGTGGTCAACAAGCCCATCAAGTTTGTGGGTACCGGCGAGAAGATGGAGGCTATCGACCCCTTCCGTCCATCGGGTATGGCCGACCGCATCCTCAACATGGGTGATATTGTGTCGCTCGTTGACCGCATGCAACAGCAATATGACGAGGAGCAGGCCCGTGAGTTGCAAAAGAAGATTGCGAAGAACAAGTTTGACTTCAATGACTTCATTTCCCAGATAAATAAAATAAAGAAGATGGGTAACCTCAAGGACCTTGCATCGATGATTCCCGGTGTGGGCAAGGCCATCAAGGATATTGACATCAACGATGACGCTTTCAAGGGCATAGAGGCTATAATCCACTCCATGACCCCCTATGAGCGCGAGCATCCCGAGGTTATTAACGGCAGTCGCCGTCAGCGCATTGCACGTGGCAGCGGCACAAGCATTCAGGAAGTTAACCGCCTGCTCACCCAGTTTGACCAGACCCGCAAGGCTATGCACAAGGTGAGCAACATGAGTCCCAAGCAGCTCATGCGTGCCGGTCGCCGTCGCTAACTGATGCCTGGCAAGTGGCTTGATTTCCGTTTTTCCAGGCGGTGTTCCATCTCATCGGGTTGAGAACAAAATATTTCACGCATTTTTTCGTTTTAAAGAAAAACGTTATAATAAAATTGTCATGAAGAAATTTTTAGCATTTGCGTTGGTTGCGATGCTGGGCATCACTTCGGCAATGGCTCAAAAAGGACAAATGGCTATTGGAGGCAATCTGCTCTACGGCACCGAGATTAACTCGATTGGTCTGGGAGCAAAGTTCCAATATGGCATTCTGGAGCACTTGCGTGGTGAGGCGTCGTTCAACTATTATTTCCAGAACAAGGGTTTCCACATGTGGGACCTTAATGCCAACGCTCATTATCTGTTTGACATAGCGCCCAAATTCCGCGCTTATCCACTGGCTGGACTCACCGTGGTGAACAAGAGCTACAGCGACGTTGACGACTCAGTAACCCGTTTCGGCTTGAACCTGGGTGGTGGCTGCGAGTATGACCTGCGTCCCAATGTCGTTCTCAACGCCGAGTTCAAGTACTCTATCGTGAGCACAATCGACCAGGCGGTGTTAAGCGTGGGTGCGGTGTACAAGTTTTAGTGCGCATTTTGAATGCTTGGTGTAACGTTTGCACCTATAAATTTTGTGTAAAAAATCTTAATCTCTTGTGAGTTAGCGATTTTTTATCTACTTTTGTCGCCCATTTGAGTTGATGGGGTGTTTTTCTCCTCAACTGCGATGGTTGGGTCACGGGATGGGAATAAATGTTAAGGTTGATTGTTAAATGTTTGTTCCACAGCAGTTGACTCGCATAATGTTGAAGTAAAAAATTAAGTATGAAACATTTTTGTTATCTTATAGTTACATTGGTTTTGGTAGCTCTGTTCACGTCGGCAAGTTCCACTATTAACAGCGACAGCCGCTTGGGCACTACGGCACCCAATTTTACCATTGGCAATGAAGAAGATGTGGTTTCGCTTAAGCAGTTCCGTGGTAAGTATGTTTTGTTGAGCATCTGGTCCTCGGCCGACGCTAATTCAAGACTTGCAAACATGAAGTTTAACAAAATGGCTCAGAGCAACGACAAGCTGGTGCAGCTGTCGGTTAATTTCGACCGCAGCCGTGCACTCTTTGGCGAGATTGTAACTGCCGACAGCCTTGACACTTCAAGCCAGTACTTCTGCGAGCCTCAGGACCGAAATGCGTTCAAGCAAAAGTGGGGGATAGCCGATAATTACTGCACTTTCCTAATCAACACAAAGGGTGTGGTTATTGCCGTTAACCCCAGCGAGAAAGAGCTTGCCAAGGCACTTAAGTAAATTCCCCCGCGGGAAAAGAGTGTGACAGTCACATGAGATGGAGTCGCAGCGAGAGGAGCAATCCTGGTCGCGGCGATTTTTTTTGCGCCTTCATCAAGTGGTGGAGAGCTTTGCGAATGAGCAAAGGGGAGGTGTAAAAGGGTGGGGAATATATGTTGTAAAACATAAACATTAACTCTTGAGGAATAGATGTGTGTTTTTTTTAAACAAACCTTCCAATTTTAACAACAAAAATTAGAATATTTCAAAAAAAAATTGTTTCTTTGCACCTTAATTAAAGTGCATTAATGCCCACTTAAACCTTCAATGCGATATAGAGGCCTCGTGAATTGAGATTCTTGTCGGGTTACCGAAAGTGGATTTATAACATAAACAGTGATTTGATAACATGATGAACCAACTTTCTAACATGTTGCATTATTGCATATTATGGGAAAATTTTAAAATAACTAATAATTATTAATTTTTTTCAATGCTTATGAGTCTTAAAAAACTTTTATTGCTAACGGCTGCAATATTGTTGTCACTCGGAGCCTCAGCTCAGGTTAAGGTTACGGGTGTCGTTATTTCGGCCGAGGACAATGAACCCGTTATTGGTGCTCATGTATCGGAAAAAGCAAAACCCACCAATGGTACTGCCACCGACATCGATGGTAAGTTCACCATTACTGTGCCCTCTTACAAGAGCCACATCATTGTTAAGTACATGGGTCTTGCCGATGCCGATGTTCAGGTCACCCAGGGTGAGATGAAGATTGTTTTGACCGCCGATGAGAAAACTACACTCCAAGAGGTGGTTGTAACAGGTTATCAAAACGTAGACAAGCGCCTCTTTACCGGTGCTACCACAAGCATCAAGGCCGACAAGGCTAAGCTCGATGGTGTGGCCGATGTGTCGCGTGCCCTTGAAGGCCGTGCTGCCGGTGTGAGTGTGCAAAACGTGTCGGGTACCTTTGGTACCGCTCCCAAAATTCGTGTGCGTGGTGCTACTTCAATCTACGGTAGCAGCAAGCCATTGTGGGTTG
>CAMJZF010000003.1 GCA_946410125.1 uncultured Prevotellaceae bacterium
CAAGGCTCAAGCGACTTCACAGTGAGCCCCACCACCATCACAGCCGCCAATGCCGCCAATGGCGTGCAAGTGACAGTGACCTACAAGCCCACAGCCGTTGGCAGCAGCAATGCAACTCTTACCCTCTCGAGCACCAATGCCGAGAGCGTGACGGTTACGCTAACCGGTAATGGCAAGCCTATCGTTCCCGAACTGATTGTCGACCCTGAATCACTGTCATTCAGGACCGCTCTTGGAGAGCCGCAAACCAAGTCGATTAGTGTGTTGGGAGCAAACCTTGAGGGTGACGTGACAATCGCTTTGACCGACCAAGCAGGTGTATTCAGCGTTAATAAAACTACTATCAGTAAGGATGAAGCCGAAGAGGGTGCTGAGTTCAATGTTACATTCAGTAGCGAAGCCGAAGGCACTTTCAACGGAACAATTCTGCTCACATCGCCTAACTGTGATGACCAGGTGACTATCACCTTGACAGGTGCTGCCAATGACGGCGGTACAGCAAGTGATCCTTACCTGAACATCGCCAAGTATGCCACTATCGACGATGCAGGATGGAGAACAGCATTGGTTAACAATCTGTATAAATACACAGAGTATGACGAGGAAGCATGGCTCACTCTGCCTATTTATGGCGCGTGGGTTGGTGCAAGTTATTCCACTAACAGTAGCACAGTGGGGAGTGGTCATCCACAGACATGGATTCAGACTAATGTAACCTCAAACAGCAATGCTTATGCAGGCACAAGTTGGGATAGTAACGAAAAGCTGCTTGGTAGTTCGCCTTATTTTACTAGTGCAACAGCTCGTGCAATGGGATACAATTCCCGTTACAACACTACTCAAGAAACAGTTTCCTTCTTTGTCACAAATACTACCGCAGTGCAACTGCTTGGACTTGGTCAATCACGAACTTCAAGCACTTATCCAGCGACATTGAAGGTTTATGAATGTACCCTGAATGCCGATGGCACATTGACTGCGGGAACTACGACAGTTAAGAGTTCATCTAATTCCTCAACATCTGGAACATTTGTCCTTTCGGCTAACGACCTTGACGCAAACAAGATTTATAAGGTTGAAGCAGCAACCTATCGGAGTTATATTGCAGAAATTGGTTTCCAGACCCCATTGAATACAGTTGGTGAGCCTGTTATTACAAATGTTGATCCAACCACTACTACAGCCGATGTCACTTGGACCACGGGAGAAGATAATGAAAACTGGAATCTGCGTTATCGCGAATATGTTGGTTCAGAAGTTGCAACTGTCTTCTTTGATGACTTCGAGAATGGACTTGACTCATGGACTATCTATACCGATGGAGAAGCTGTAAATACTAATGGTTGGTATGCTTATAGCCCAAGTGGTGATTTAGGTGATGCTTATAGCGGAAGCTATGTGGCTAGTTCGTGGAGCTGGTATAATAATGCTTATAATGCAGACAACTGGTTAATTACTCCACAAGTGACTCTTGGCAATGAGATCGAATTCTATGTGCGTACTAATGCCAAATATCCCGATAGCTACGAAGTATTACTTTCTACAACAGGTAAAGAGAGAACTGACTTTTCTGTAACCCTTCAGGAAAAAGTCGCTGCTCCTGCCGTCTCAGAATGGAGTAAGGTTAGTATTAACACAAGTGACTACAAGGGTCAAACTGGTTATATAGCCATTCGTCACAATGATTATGATGAGAACTATCTCTTAATCGATGATTTTGGTATTTATAATTCTATAAGCGAGTGGATTTACGCTAATAGTGTCACAAGTCCTTGCACTATCAATAGCTTGACTCCCGAGACCACCTATGAGGTTCAAGTACAGGGTGTTAATAGTGATGGCAAAACAAGTACGTGGACTACATCGACAATCTTTACCACCCTTGCCGAGGCTCCCGTCACCGACATTACCCTTGCCGGTCTTGAGAGCAGCGGTGTGAAAGGCAATAAATATGCTATCAGCGATGAGCTTGTGGCTGTTGAATATAAAGAGGTTGGCGATAATGTATTGTTGTGGTGTAAAGACAACAACGGTGCAACCCCGATTACTCCAGCCGCCGGTGTTGTAGACTTCATGGTTAATGAGGGAACTCAGACAGCTAAATGGGATCAGAGCAACTGGGTAGTTATCAAGACTACAACCCAAGATGCCGGTATCAAGGCCATGGAAGCCAAGGGCAAGAAGATTAGTGGTGTGACCGGTACTTATGTTGATGATGTTAACTACATGATTGAAGTTGATGACTTCACCGTAGGAGATGAAGCTACTGTCAATCTGAACAATTATTGTGTCGCCAACTTCAATTCTTCGAACTGGGGTGCTGCCGGCGTTGTTCAAAATGCAGTAGGCAATGAGGCTCCAAACCCACAGCGATTCTTCTTCATGACACCTAAGGTTCAGGAGGTTTGCATTATCAATTATGCACAGTGGAATGGAAAGAATTTCATTGTTCCTGTTACCAGCGGATTTGCTGGCATGCTCAACGTTAACTATATGTACAATACTCAAGATCAAGCAACTGTAGAAGCTACAATGAACAGCAATATTAAAGATCTTGAAGCAGCCAATTATCCTTATTACACATTCACTGCTATTGTTCAAGTTCCAACTGCTGGCAGTGCACATCTTAAGGGCAATTTAGGCAATGGCGGAGCTGTGGTTTATCCAAGTAATCTTACTGCTGAAGGGACTACTGGTCCAACCACCGCTATCAGCACCGTGGGTGTTAATGGTGAGGTTAAGAGCGTGAAGTACGTTAACGTTGCCGGTGTGGTGAGCGACCGTCCATTCCAGGGCGTGAACATCGTCGTTACCGAGTACAGCGACGGCAGCCGCACTACTGCTAAAGTTGTTAAGTAAGAAGTAAGTACAAGCACAAGCCCCCCTCTCAATCAAAAAAGGGATCGCTTCGCTTAAAATTATTGCGCTTCGCGCTAAAATTAAATATGGACAGCCCCTTCTCATTAAAACCGAGAAGGGGCTGTTGTATATTATTATTGGTTGACTTGGTTCAATCTTGGTTTTCTTTGTTTGAATTAGGGTGCAGGACGGCCGCACATCTACGACGTGCGCATTAGAGGCTTGGTCTATCACACAGTGCGCCCAAGCTCTCCGAGCTTGAACGCACAATGTGTTGCGCACAACGCCAAGTCTTCGACTTGTCCCGTCTGCCGTCATCACTGATAACTCGCACAACGCCAAGTCTTCGACTTGTCCCCCACGCGCAGCCCAGCTTCTCCCCTTGAGGGGGAGAACGAGAGGGGGCTAACCTGTATCCTTGTTTTCTCCTGTCTCTCCTGTCTATTTATGGTAATTTGCGGGCAATTTATGGTAATTTGCGTTGAAAAACACGCGCAGCTTTAACCTGTAACCGCTAACCTTTACCTGAAATAGTAATTTTATAGATTTTTGCTTTCTTGTTAGAAAAAATCAAGTACCTTTGCAAAACATGACTGGCGGATATTCACATATTGGCATTACTGGCAGGCAAAAATCCTTTGCCTGGATCTTGTTGTGTGTCTATGTGCCCATGGTTTTGCTCGCGTCGCTGCATGTTCACACGCTCAATGAGAGCGTAGTGGTCGACTGCCATGATTGCCACACTGCTGTACACCACTCGGGGCACTTCACTCCGAGCCAGCATCATCATGATGACTGCCTGTCGTGCCGATTCATTACAACTCTTGTAGATATACCCAAAGATGTAGTCGGTTTTCTTGTAAAACAGAGTGTAAACAAGATAGATTTTTACACAGCCACCGCGCCTGTTGTTGCAATGGTGGCTCACCCCTCGTTGCGGGCTCCTCCTTTCATTTTGTGCTAAATCCTAATGACCGATTTGGGTTAAAGCCTCAAGCCCCCCGATAGTCGTTGAGAACGATTGTCTGGCACATTCTCTATATTATTAAATCAATTGGAAACACAAAATGAAATCAATATTTTTAGTAATGCTGCTCGCATGCTCAGGCACGCTGGCAGCGCAAGAAGCGGTCGTGCTCGACTCGACCGACGTGTTCTTTAACCACATAGAACTGAAACAAGTGGTAGTTACCGGTCCCACAGGAGCGTTGAAAATGGAAGATATGTCGATGCCTGCCGCAGTCATCGGCCGTAACGAACTGATGTTGACACCAGCCACCAACATTATTGACGCCGTGGCTAAGCTGCCAGGCGTGTCGCAGGTGAGCACCGGCAGTGGAATCTCCAAGCCGGTAATACGCGGACTTGGCTACAACCGAGTGGTGGTTGTTGCCGACGGAGTGAGGCAAGAGGGCCAGCAGTGGGGCGATGAGCATGGTGTGGAAATTGACGGCAACGCTGTGAGTTCGGTAGAAGTGCTTAAGGGGCCTGCAAGTTTGCTCTACGGCTCTGATGCCCTGGCAGGAGTTCTCAAGCTAAATACCGACCCTATAGTGCCCTTAGGCAAAATGCGCGTCAATGTAAACTCGGAATATCACACCAACAACGGCTTGGTGAACTATTCACTCAACTTTGGCGGAAACAAGAAGGGGGTGACGTGGAATATGCGCTACGGCGACAAGTTTGCCCACGCCTATAAGACCCCGATTGACGGTTACGTGCCCAACACACAGTTCCGTGAGCGGGCATTGTCGGGGATGATTGGCATTAACCGGTCGTGGGGACACACGCGCGTGATGAGCTCCTATTTTCACCTTACTCCCAGCATCGCCGAGGGCGAACGCGACCCTGTTACCGGCGAGCTGGAACAGCCCTACACCGACACCAAGACCTATCATCACGGGCAGCCGTTCCAGCAGGTTCACCACTATAAAGCGGTAATGGACAATACCTTCTTTTTGGGAGACGGAAAGCTCAATGCCGTGCTTGCCTACCAGCAGAACCGCCGTAAGGAATATGAGGAGCCCGACGAGTATGGTCTATACCTAAAATTACACACGGTGAACTATAATGTGCACTATGTGACTTCGAAACTGGGAGACTGGCGCATTACGGGCGGAGTGAACGGAATGTGGCAACGCTCAATCAACGAGGGTGATGAGTATCTTATACCAGACTATAGCCTGTTAGATTTCGGCGTTTTTGTCACTACTACCGCCAACATTGGCAACTGGGCACTGAACGGCGGACTGCGTTTCGACAACCGTCACATCAACAGCCACGAGTTGATTGAGGATGAAGCATTGCGTTTCCAGGCTTTCAAGCGCAATTTTGGCGGTTTCACCGCCAGCGTGGGGGCCGTGTGGCATGCCACCGCGCAGCTTGACCTGCGTGCCAATGTGGCGCGAGGGTTCCGTGCTCCTAACATCAGCGAACTTGCCAGCAACGGCGTGCATGAAGGGTCGCTGCGTTATGAGGTTGGCAACCATGACCTCAAGCCGGAATTCAGTCTTCAGTTTGACCTTGGTGCAGAATTCACCAATTCATGGATTAATGCCCAAATGTCGCTGTTCAGCAACCGCATCGCCAACTATATCTTCATCCATCGCTCGGGAGAGATAATCGATGACGAGTTCATGACCTATCGATATGACAGCGGTGATGCCCAGCTCTTGGGATGTGAACTGTCGCTCGACATTCATCCGTGGCATTTCCTGCATTTGGGTACCAGTTTTTCCTTGGTTAATGCCGTTCAGTTGCATCAGCCATTGGAAACGAAGTACTTGCCATTCACCCCCGCGCCACGCTGGCAAGCCGACGTGAAATGGGAAATCCTTCACGACGGAAGATGGCTCAACAATGTGTTTGTGTCGGTTGGAGTTGATTACAACTTCAAGCAAGACCATTATTACCGTGCCGATGATACCGAAACAGCGACTCCATCTTACTGCCTGCTTAATGCTGCCCTTGGCACCGACATCATGTGCAAGGGGCGACGCATTGCTTGCCTGAGCATAATGGGAACAAACCTTACCAACAAGGCTTACCAACACCACTTGAGCCGATTGAAATATGCCGACGTCAACACCGTTACGGGGCGGCAAGGCGTGTTTAACATGGGGCGTAACATCATTTTCAAGCTTACTATCCCTCTTGAGTTTGGAAAGTAGAAAATGAATCATGCCTATATCTTTTATTCCTTGCCTCGCAGTGGAAAGGACATCATTGTCACGTTATGGTATGATAACGGAAAGAAGAAGCAGAAAACCCTGAAATGGACCGGCCGAAAATTCATTAAATGAAATTTTTTCACATACTAAATAAAAATACTCACCCGCGGGTGAGTATTTTTTTATCTGCGATAATAGCATTGAAGAGAAGGGAATAAAACTATCGTATCACTATCTTGCTGTTACGATTGATGTAGATGCCTGGCACGGTGGGCCTTGTTGTGCCCAGGTTGCGCCCGTCGATGGTGAACCAATTGGCAGCCTGCGCTTGCGTTTCAATCTGGGAAATGGCAGTGGGAATTGGCTCGTCGGGGATTTCAATAGGGTAAACCATGAACGCATCGCTCACCCCTCCATCAAAATAGGGAGCGCGCCCCGATTCATTATCTTTTAGTCGAGTTGAATACATCAAGGCCTCTTCGCCGGTGGTAAGGCATCGGTTTATGGCATCAAAAGAGTAAGCTTCATAATCGATCAAATCATCCTTTGAATACGGCGGGGTAGGAAGAAGGTCATAGCACGCTTTGATGCCTCCCTTGAGTGCCATTGCGTTAATCTCATCATGGGGCTCATACACATAAAAGCTTTCGTTATCGATGCTATAAACAGCCCATTCTAAGTGTAAGAGCTCCTGGGGCTTAGGCTGGACGAAGGCGTAGGTGTTATTATCGGTCCCAACCTGTGTCCTGCCCATAAATGATGCCGGAATGTAGATATTGGGTTCATACTGCGACAACTGGCCACGTTCAGGTGTGGAGGTTACAAGAATCTCAGGATTCTTTTTATTGAGAAGTTTACCTGTGAGAGTGCCGCCGTTTATTACATAGCCTTTAAAAGAGCTTGGCGACTGTAAATCGCGCAGCACAACCCAGTTGCTCTGGTCATAATCGTCATGAGTGTCCATCAGGTGAGAACCTTTCATGAAATCGATCTCGCCAGGATAAATTATATCGGGCGTAAGCCAGTTGCCAAAATCCTTGGCATATAGGCCATCTTCCACATCCACATAAATGCCAACAATGTCGTCACTGATGGTGTAATCCATGCCCACGACACCATAGTTCACTATCCACCACAGTGGGTAGCAGTCATCATCTTGGTGGAGCGGCAACCAAGCTACAAATTTCTGTGAATCAACATAGAGCTGCAACATGCCATTAGGGACATGGATAGCGGTGTGCTGGTTGGTGTTGAACTCCATGCCGCCATGCTCTTCCTCGCCTGGCTGCGCATAGATGCCGTCCCACCAATGGAAGCCGTCGGGACCAGGTTCCATAATCTTGTCTTGGTCGGTAATAAGGAAATACACATCGGTGACGCCAGTGCAGCCCATGAAGGCATGCGCCTGAATGTCGGTCACCATTGAGGGAATTGTCACAGTGGTGAGACTTGTGCAAAAGGCAAACGCCTCTTCCTCGATGGTTTCCAGTCCCTCGGGTAAGATGGCTACCTTAAGGTTGGCGCAACGTGAAAAAGCATTCTGCCCAATGGTGGTGATACCCTCGTCGACGGTGAGATAAACGATGCTTGTGTTATCCACGAAAGCCGAAGACTTGATACCGTAGACTTGATACCCATCAACCTCGCCACGGATGTGGAGCGACTGAATGGATGCGGCCTCGTCCCATCCGGCAGCTATGTAGCCATACTGATGAGCCGAAGGGTTTTCAAACCATTCGTAGACCACGCCGTCGACGACGATGTCGCCGGCTGCATGCCCCATGGTAGCGGTCAGTACCGATAGGAGTGCTATTAAAAAGAATCGTTTCATCGTTTCATTATCTGCTTGATGGCTCGTGCTCCGCTATAGGTGCGTGCCTCGACGAAGTAGACACCATCGATTAAATGACTCAAATTTATGGTTGCGTGATTATCGTCGGGAGTGAAGCGGTCGAGGAGCTTGCCGTCGAAAGAATAGACGTTTACCTGCTTGAGCATGTCGCCTGAACGCACGTTAATCACATCGGTCACTATAGCCGGAGTGATTGTTATGCCCGATGACGATGTAACGTTGTTGATACCCGAATTCTCAATATCGAAGACCTGTGGCTCGTCGAGGTCGCCATAAATCCAGTCACTGAGCCATTGCAGTTCCTCGCTGAACCACACCTGCTCGCCACCATAGATTGTGGCGAAGCGCACGGTCTTGCCAGCCTCGTCGGCATTGCCAGCCACGGTGAGCATGTAGTAGCCATCGTCGGTGGCAAAGGTTGCGCCACGGCACTCACCGTCGACAAAGGCTGCCAGGCACAGGTCGCTAACCTCGACGTCGCCCTTGACGATGCGTGCCACCACGTTCATGTTGTCGCTGAACTGGTGGTGGTCGACAGGCGTGAACGGCATGGAAGCCGCAGCACTCATCATCATGGGCGGAGCCTGATAGGTGGTGGCATCGATGGTTGGGTAATGGAAGGTTACAGCCTGCTCGTTATTAGACAGATAATAGTAACCCATTCCGGGGAATACTGCCGTGAGGTCGCCTTCCCACTTGTAGCCGTCGTAGAATGCCACCTGAGTCTTGCTCTTGACAATGTCGCCACGAGTGGGCTGCAAGTCGGCAAACGCCTCATTCAGGCTCAGGTTATAGATCGACAGCGGGCCAATCCAGTTCCAGCCCGGATAGATGGTCTGAGTGGCAGTGCGTGTGTCAATCATCGAGCCGCTGATGCTGTGGTTGATATCGTTCTTGACCTTGAGCTTGTAGAGGTTGCCAATTGCCAGCGTGTCGAGACCGGTATAGGTCCACTTGGTGCCGTTGTTCATGGCAAATCCCTCCTTGCCCTTGATGGTATAGAACACCTTAGCGTGTCCAAACACATTCTCAAGGTCGGCCTTGCCCTGCTCGGGCTTCACATAGAGCGAAATCCAGTTCCAGCCTGTGCTCAGGTTGCACTGCTGCTCTATCATGTCGCTTGGTTGCCACATCACGGGATTGTCGTAGTTGCCAATCAGGCCATTGGGCTGATAGTTGAGATTCAGAGTCTCACCGTTGAGCATGGTCTTTACATTGCTTAGCACGACGCCCCTCTCGGCATCATAGATGCGGAACGTGATTGGCTTAAGAGAGGTAATGTCCTCAAGTCCGTAAATAGTCAGGTTCACGAAGTAAGCATCACGGCTGGTAACCAGTTTGGGCGATGCCACGCCACAGCACTTGCCGTCGACAAATGCCGCAATCTTGGTGTTGGTATTGGTGCAAATCTTGTCGTCGAGATAAATTTGGCCTAACATGTTCATTGAGCTTTCATACTCATCGGGATTGACGGTCCAGCCAGGCTCATTTCCCCGCACGGTAACGTTAAATAACAACGGTGCGCAGATGTCGCCTTCGTTAACAGCATAGGCATACACCAGATGTGTTCCCACAGGAGCATCGGAACCAATGGTAAATTGTACCGGTATAGTCTCATCGACGGCAAGAACGCCCGAGGTATTAGATGGCTCAATCCAAGTGGGCAATCCTGTGATACTGAACTTGCCACTCTCACGGCCTTTGTTGTGAAGAGTTGCATGAGCTGTATATTCGCTCAATCGGTCTTTATCAATGATGATGCTCTCTTCGTTCCACTCAAGGGTGTTGTAATCGACCACAGCACTCCAAGTAATGGGCTCAGAGATGTTGTCATACATGTCGCGCACATTCTTGACTCGGAACGTGAGCAGGTTGCCCTGCATGCGTGATGGCAAGGTGAGCAAGTTGATGAAAATCTCGTTGTTAGATGCTGTATAATCAAAATCAAGATTCTGCTTGAGAGGTGACGTGCGCAAAGCAGGAGCGGTAATGGCTTGAGTAACACCATCGCCAAGCGCATGAGTGATGCCAAACTGTTGAGCATCAGGAGCGCTGTTTTCGAGGCTGAATTCAGTGACAATGTTTCCGTTGGCATCGAGCTTACTATGCTCCATGGGATAATAAGCAACAAGTCCCGACGCATTGGCTGTATCAACCTGATTGTAACGGTTGGCAATTACCGAGGTGCCGTCGCACGCTACGTTCCACACCCTAATCTCGTCGATGTCGCCAGTGAAGTGGAAACTCTCTTCGATAACTTGATCGTTATCGGGATTGCGCTTCAAGATGCCGCCCACATAGAGGTAGTCGCCCGCGGGTGCCGGTAGCTGCTGCTCGGCAATGGTTTTCACAGCATTGCCATCTACATAGACTACAGCGCTCACGCCACGATGCACGTTGAGTGCCAAGTGATGCCAGTAGCCGTCGTTGTAGTTCACATTGGTGAGCACGATGGGCAGTCCGTTACTTATGAGTGACGATAGAGTGTCGTTATACACATGCAGCAGCATCGAGTTGTCGTAGTCGAAGCCAATTGACATGCGGTCGGTAACCGAGAGCAGCGTTGCACGGGCATTCTTGTCCTTCTCGCCACGGAACCAGGTTTCAACAACATAGCTGTCGCTTGGTCGAGGCGAAACCGAACCAATAGGAATTTTTATAATGTGCTCGCCGTCGAGATGGGCAGCGAGATTGGTGTTCTCCACATTCCATGTTTCGGCAGGCAAGTGGATGTTGCGTGCACGGGCATAGTCGGTGACTAAGGTGCCATGTCCCTCGTTCATCTTCCAGTAGCCCACCAGGCCTGGCAGGTAGGGAGCCTTGGCCTCATCCTTCTGCCCCAGCTGTACTCGCACAGGGTTATTCTTGTTCCACAGCACAAGCTCGTGCATCATTCCCGTGAAGTTGCGTCCCAGCGTCAAGCGCCCGTTGCCATTGTAGTCGGGTACGATAGCCTCGTCAAAGAGCATAGTTTCATCGTCGTCCTGCGCCATGATCATGGTGAAGGTGTTTTGATCGCTTGTTGCGCCCTTCACATAGTTCAATGCCAGGAATACCCACTTGTCGATGGGCACAGCTGCTTGCGAAGTGATAACGTTGCCGTTGATGTTGGCCTCCACCTTGCCTTCATTGTTGATTGACAGGCTCAGGCTGTTACCTTCGGTGCCATGTTCAAGAATTGTGCCATCACTCTTGCGCTTGAGCCACAGTGATGTGGCAAAACTGGTGTTAGTAATGGGTAGATAAGCATCGGTTTCAACAGGAATGCCGTTAAACTGTAACGCCACATCATGACTCACTTGGGCATCGTTTAACGAACCAGTGATGAAGAAGTTAGTTTCCTTAGTTAGATAACTTTCGCGTATATCCTCGTTGAACTTGATGCGGATATCGTCAATAGGGGTGAGAATGCCGGTGTTGGGGTAAGCCTGCCCAAGCAGCTTGGGTCCACGGGTGTCGCGTGTGACATTCTGTTCGGGCGTTGCTTTAGTGTACTCTTTGCCACCAAAGACGCTCATGCTCTCGGCAACAACCACATAGTTGCCGTCGATGTTGGGCAGCTCAAGGGTGTAGTTGATGTTAGGAACATCGTCGGGGAGCATCGATTGCACATCGCTCAACTGTCCGTCTGGCAGGTATTCCACATTGGTAATCCACTCATGAGCTGTAATCCACTTGTTGTCGCCTGCAAATCGGTACTTGAGTCGCACACCCTTAAATCCTGTGAAGAAGCGGTTAATGTCGCTCACAGTGACTTGGACCTGCTCACCGCTTTGCACATCGTGCTGATTGAGGACGTTCTTGTCGAGCGTGAGTTTGATATCAGGAGCTGCCGGCACAAAGTGTACGCTTATCTCCTTTTCGTCATAGACAGTGCGTCCCATAATCGATGATGCCGGGTCGAGCATGTACTCGCATGTGCTGAGAAGCTGTATTTTCACATTCTCATAGTCGAGAATAGACTGGTCGGTTTGCTTGACCGAGAGATTTTTGATGAGAGGCGTTCCATATTCAAGCCAAACCTCATGTCCATCGACCATAGCATCACCATCCATTGTAACTTGCAATCCATTGGGGTTGGAAGCCGGGTCGACATAAACCAGTACTGAAGAGAGCTGGTCGTGCGTCTCACTATCGTTGGTCATCTTGATTTCAACGGTTGCCGACTGACCGGAAGGAATGTCAACGTAGTTGCGTACAGGAATCTGGATGTGAGGATTGTCATTCTTCATCGTCGCATAGTCGAGGATTGTGCCGGGGTTGTAGTACTTAGTGACCCTTTCACCCTCATAGGGGCAACGAGTTTGTCCGCCACGGGTGCGGAATATTGGGCTCCATGCCCGAGGCGAGTTGAAAATATCAACCGAGTGGGCATTGCCACGCTGAGTGTCGTTGAGAGTATAGGAGAAGAGTTGGCTGGTGGTGGTTTCATCCACAACCTGCTTAGTGTGGTGGTAGCCAATGTCGACATTGGTAACGAACAGAACTCCCATTTTGTCAAGCAAATATCCATTCTTTCCCTTGTAGGCAAAGGTGGTTCGGAAGTTCTCGGTAGAATTTTCCACGTCTTTAGTCACCGTGCTGGTAGAATTAGTGACGGTGACACCGCGCTCAAACGACTCATTGCCAACCTTCATCTTGGGGTCGTTGAAAGCCTTAATCTTATCTTCTTCATTATTGGCAAGAGTTCTTTTCCACAGGTCAACAATCTCATTGCACCATCGCACGCTGTCACAGCCCTCATAGCCACTTGGGAACCGAGCGTAGTAGCTGGGTCCATCCATGCCCTCGGCGGCCTCGCTGCCCCAGACCTTGGTATCGTCATTGCATGTGCCATACTTGGGGTCGTTCTCGTTAAGGAGAGTGTAATAGGTGGGCACAACCGGGTCGTTGTCAATCTCATCAAGCGAGTTGATGTGCATGAGCATTGAGTTGCGCGTGCGCTGTATATTCTTGAAGAGGGAGTTCTCGATGTAGTTTTGTGTGTACTGGAAATGAGTGTTGAATTTCTCGTCCATCGAAACGGTCTCCTCCATCCCAATAGCCCACGACCCATCGTCCTGTCGCATGAGTCCAATCTTGTCGGCTGCACCAATTATATAATTGGTGGAATAACCGATAAACACGTCACCGTCGCGTCCCACGAGGATGGGCGAGGCACTGGTAGAGGTGGAATGGTTGTGAGATAGCGTGACCGAGGTGTGATGATCCCAAGTCTTATCTACATTATAAGAGACACCGAATGTGTTGTCATGGACAATGTTGTTGTAAGTTATCTTAGCAAAGCATAAAGTACCAGTGACGACATCAATTTCGGCCGATGCACACCAATTACAGGCGACTTCAGAGCCTTGATGAATGCCATAGGTGGTGTAAGAGTAGTCGCAAGTAACAGTGTCGGTGCCCCAAGTTGCTGTTGAGGCATCGCCGGGGGGGTCACGCAAAACCATTTGCACGTAGCTTGGTCCGGCAGTGATGAAATTGTTGCCAGTGGGCACCACGCCCGCAATGATTGCCTCCAGCCCCCTGTTGCGCCACAATTTAGTTTGATTATTGATGACCATCGAGGCATTCATGGTGCGTGTGAAGGGTGAGTTAAGGCTTGGTGTGCCCACAATCCACTTGTAGCGGCCTTCACCATTGGCATCGAGTTTAACTTGCTCTCGCTCAAGTTTCACAAGTTGCCCTCGCCTCACATTATGTCCGTTAACCTCTTGATCGACTGCGGCGATGCGTGCCGCCTCACCTATCTCGTTGTCGAAGGTTACAATGGAGTCGCTGAGCAAGTCTTCATAGCGGCGTCCGGTGGCACTGCCGTCATAGTTTAGATAAGGCTCATAGGCCCGCACCTTAAACTCATAGGTTCTTCCCTTCTCAAAGATGGGGTAGCCATAATTGTAGGTTGTCGAATGGGTATCCTCATTATAGGTGTAGATGGGAAGCTTTTTCTCTACATGTTGCTCACTGACGATAATGGTGTCGGTTCCGAAGGCGCCTATGGGTGCTCCGAGCTGGGTGATGTCGAGCACAGGATTGCTGCGATAGGTGAGAATGAGTTTCTTGTTGCACCTGAAGAGTGGCAGCGGAGTCTTGTCGTTGGTATAGACAGTGTCGGGAATTACACTGTCGCGAGGATTTGTCAAGTTCACTGCTGGAATGTTCATGAACATCTCGTTGCTCTCGAGTGCTGAATTGTTGGGGAATTTCACACTCTCCACCCTGTAGCGGATGGGGGGCACAATGGCACTGAACTCACCCGTCGCGGCATCGGTGGTGATGTAAAGATATTTAGCCTCGTCGACCGAGCCACCTGCACGATAGGCAGTGCTGCCAATTGCTGTTGAGGCACTCTCGACCGTAACATTCTGGGTATTGGGTATCCACTCACTCGTTGTTCCCTCGATGTGCTGAACGGCATTGAGCATGCGCTGTGGGTGGTCGAGTGGCGACAGTTTTATCACCGCTTTTCCAATGGTGTTCTTGCTCACGCCATAGCCCAGCGGTTTAGTGCCCTCGGTTGCGCCACCAGTCACGCGTCCTGCCATGATTACCGTGGTGTTGTCATAGAAGTCGATGTGGGTGTCCTCGAGGAAGTCGTAGGTCGCTTCGGCAATGGCTGGATATCGGCCAGCGTTCTCAAAGGTGTGGCCAGCCCGTCGAGCCTCGATGTAGTGGCTGCCAATGGGGACCGATATCTCATAATGCCCGTTGTCGTCGCTCAAAATGAGCTTGTCGTTCTTGTTGCAAGGGGTGCCGTCGACATAGAAGCTCACACTGTCGACAGGGATTGTGGTGCCCGAGTAGAGAATGGTTCCACTCACCTTGAAACTCGACACATCGGTAAAGTCGGCATTGTTGATGTTCAATGATGTGCCACCAATGAATGCCGAGCGACTGGTGGGATTGAAACTGTGAATGCCCTTGGTTGGATAAATGCTGTAGCGAGTGCCATTGCCAGTGAATGGAATGCCACGTATTTCATACTCACCCTTATCGTTAGTGATACCATAGCTCGAGAGTTGGTCGTTGCCGGGCACTATTTCCGATGGACGTGAAGTGTTGCCAAGGATGGCATGATTGCCGTTTGGCACACCGTTGGTGCAAGAGTTGTCGAAGGCATACTCCTCGAGTCCCTCGTCAAAAGTCCAGTAGAGCTTGAGACCCTCTTCCCGGCCGCTGATGAGGCGGTCGTAGTTGGTAACAATCTCATTATCGGTAATAGCACGATTCCAGAAGCGGATTTCGTCGACATAGCCCTTATAGAACAACTCGGGGTAACCATCAATATCCTTAAAATAACTTCCTGATGCAAATCCCACGTTGACCACGCTGCCCTCATCGGCAGGGAAGGTAAAAGGCTTAACAGGAATCACCTCAACCTGCTTGTGCTCAATGTCGCCATTGACAATGCACTCAATAGAGCCGTTGCCATTGTTGCGGATGGTGAGGTGAGAGAATTGCCCTGCGGGCATACCAGGAATGTCACGAAACTCGGTTGCGACCTGTTCCATGTCTCTTGCGCTATTGATGGTAACGCCATAGCCATCATCCTTGAGTAGCAGTCTCACGCTATAGCCATCGGTGTGCTTGAGTGGATGTGCATCATGCCCTTGGATTGAAAACAGATAAGACCCGCCCACGAGTTCGTTTACTGGATTAATCCACATCTGCACTGTGAACGGCTTGGTGAGGCTGAGCATGTTCTGCGCGGTGAGGGTATCGGTTTGCCACACCAGTCCACCGTCGTCATCAATGAGCTGACGGCTGTAGTAGGGGGAGCGTGACTGCTCATCGCTCTCACGCGAGAGGGTAACGCGCACGTTGTCGACGGCTGTGCCGGTGTCGAACTGCACCCTACCGTTCACCGTTCCAGTGGCTTGAGCATAGCCCACATCGGTCATGGCATTGTTAATCACGTGCGACTCATCGCCGCAGTCGGCAGCATAGGCTACCACCCGGTAGTCGTAGTATCGCCCTGGCTCGGCGGTGTTGTCGGTGTATGTGTAGGACGATCCTGTTCCTTCCTGCTCATTGATAGTGACCCACTCGCCACCTCCCACAAAGCGGCGCTGAACGTTGAACAGAGTGGCTGTAGTTCCCACTTGCTTAGCTCTCCACTTTACCACAACGGCATTGCCGCCAGTTCCCTTGGTGGCGTCAACTCTGGTCACCGTGGTGCCCTCATAAACGTGAGCGCTCACAGTGTCGCTATAGAGGTGCACCTTATTGTCGGCAAGGTCGAGTTGCAGGAAATAGCCGTAGACCGAGCAGTTAGACTCGGGCTTCTCGTCGCTGAACGATGCTTTGCCGGCATTGCGTGGCACAGTAACGTCGAGGTAATTGTGAGTTATTGTGCCATTGGGCTCAATGCGGTGAACCTTGAAGGTGACATCGTTTTCGCTCTTGGGCACGTTGCCAAAGGTCCAGTCCATCTTGATTTTGTCGGTCACGTTGTCGTCCTGCACGAGATGCAGTGGAATGACGGGGACGGTGCTGGTGTGCAACTGTGCGGGATGAACCACGGTGAGAGGCTCGGGATTGGACGGTATGTCGATTTCGGGCCACGAGTTCTCATGATGATAGATCTCATATCGGTAATACTTCCCCACCACAAGGCCACGGCTGGGATTGTCGGTGAACTCGTGGTTGCTGGTAGTTCCCACCAGCTCGCGGTTACCCAGGAAGTTGCCATGCTCATCGAGCTCGGTGCGATAGACCTTCCACTCGCCCGAGTTGTTGAGAATTGAAGTGTTCCACTGGAGCAGCATGTATGCGTCAACCTGGTTATAGGATGAGGTGAAAGATGTCACGCTGTTGCGGAAAAAGTGGCTCTTAGTAACATTCTCGTTCAGGTTTTGCGACACATTATGACCAGTAAACTTAAATGTGGATTGTGTGTTGTGGGTTATATCGACTGTGAAATCCTTGTCAATAGGAGCCACAATCTCGACCTCGTTACTGCCGCGGTTCTCAACCTCGAGAGTGGTGCGGGAGAATTCCTTATCATCGGTGCTTACAACAACATTGTAGGTGCCCTTATAATTGAAGTTCTCAACGTTGTTGCCTATTGTCGCGGGCAGCCAGTTATTGCTGGCGCTCACCTTGAGCTTGCCGGGTTCACTCCATGCCACAGTTGCGTCGTGTACCTGTGAGAGCTCCATTGTGATGCTCTTGAGGTAGCGGGAATGAATGGTAAAGGAGTAGTCGACAAACACATTATCTTGGTAGTAATAGGTGTCGTTCTCAATCTGAATGGCAACTACATCGTTGAGGCCGCGCTCGTTAGGGGCGTAGCGAAAGGTGAACCATTCGTCCTCTCTCACCACATCACCAACCACGCCAAAGGAGAAGTCGGTCTGAGTCCAACTGGCAGCCCCTCGATTCCATTCGGCAATCCTGTGTAGGCCACCGCCATGAACCATGACATAAATTCCTGTGCTGGAGCCATCGTAGTTGTAATTTTTACTTTGAGGACGATGATAGCGAAACTTCACCTTAAATGTGGGGTGCTCGGTTGTTACCTTTCCGTTATGCTCCACCTCAAAACCTCGGAACAGGTCCATTGATGTATCCTCATCGTCGCCTGTACACCAGCTATAACTCTTGCTGTCACTCACGCTGGCAACGAACACATTGCCCCAGTAAGTGCCTCCGCCTGGGTCGTCGTAATAACCCGATATGGCGATAGCGGCAAGAGGAGACAGCAACATCGCCGCAACCATCACCAGCCGCATCAGTAATAGGTGTTTATTCATTTTTAGTTTTACTTTTTGTTTCACTTTTATTGTTTTTTCATAAAAATTGTGCAAATATACAACTTTTTTTAGGTTTCACATTATTATAATAAACAAAAATAGTCGTTGATACTGGAAAAAACGGACTTATTGGTGTGGTGACATAGGGCTCGCCACTTATAGGCCATGCCGTCGTCGACACGTGTCGGCGGCGGCATGGCCCATAGTAGCGGTCAGCACCGAAAGGAGTGCTGTTTAAAAGAATCGTTTCATCGTTTTAGAATCTGCTTGATGGCTCGAGCACCACTATAGGTGCGAGCTTCCACGAAGTAGACACCATCGATTAAGTGACTCAAATTTATTGTTGCGTGATTATCTTCGGGAGTGAAGCTGTCGAGCAACTTGCCGTCGAACGAATAGACATTCACTACCTTGAGAATGTCGCCCGCACTCACATTTATCACATCGGTAACAACTGCCGGCGTGATAGTGATTGTAGAAGACGATATCACGTTATTGATGCCCGAAGAGTTGTTGAGGTCGAGCAGCTGTGGCTCATCGAGGTCGCCATAAATCCAGTCGCTGAGCCATTGCATTTCCTCGCTGAACCAAACCTCCTCGCCACCATAGATTGTGGCGAAGCGCACGGTCTTGCCAGCCTCGTCGGCATTGCCTGCCACGGTGAGCATGTAGTAGCCGTCGTCGGTGGCATAGGTCGCGCCACGGCACTCGCCGTCGATGAAGGCTGCCAGGCACAGGTCGTTAACCTCTACGTCGCCCTTGACTATGCGTGCCACCACGTTCATGTTGTCGCTGAACTGATGGTGGTCGGCAGGCGTGAACGGCATTGAAGCCGCTGCACTCATCATCATGGGCGGAGGCTGATAGGTGGTGGCATCGATGGTTGGGTAATGGAAGGTAACAGCCTGGCTGCCCTGCGACTTGTAGTAGTAGCCAAGTCCCGGAATCATGGCAGTGAGGTCGCCTTCCCACTTGTAGCCGTTGTAGAATGCCACCTGAGTCTTGCTCTTGATGATGTCGCCACGAGTGGGCTGCAAGTCGGCAAACGCCTCTTCGAGGCTCAAGTTGTAGATCGACAGTGGCCCTATCCAGTTCCAGCCCGGGTAGATGGTTTGTGTGGCAGTGCGTGTGTCAATCTTGGTGCCCACGATGTTGTGGTCCACATCGTTCTTCACCTTCACCTTGTAGAGCGTGCCCACGCCCACAGTCTCAAGTCCTGTAGATGTCCACTTGGTGCCGTTGTTCATGGCAAATCCTTCCTTGCCCTTGATGGTGTTGAATACCTTAGAGTGTCCAAACACATTCTCAAGGTCGTTCTTGCCCTGCTCGGGTTGCACATAGAGCGAGATCCAGTTCCAGCCGGTTAACAGACGGCATAGCTGGTCGATTTGGTCGGTGGGTTTCCACATGACGGGGTTGTCGTAGTCGCCCACGAGGTTGTTGGGGCTGTAGGTGAGGTTGAGGTTCTTGCCATTGAGCGTTGTGAGTACATTGCCATAGACGACGCCCTGGTCGGCATCGTAGATGCGGAATGTGATGGGCTTCTCGCTGGTGATGTCCTCGAGACCATAGATTGTCATGCTCACGAAGTAGGCGTCGCGGCTTGGCATGAGCTTGGGCGATGCCACTCCACAGCACTTGTCATCGACAAATGCCGAGATCATGGTGCTTGGATTGCTGCAAATCTTGTCGTTGAAATAGATTTGCCCAATGACGTTCATTGAGCTCTCGAACTGGTCGGGGTCGACTGTCCAATCGGGCTCATTGCCTATAACGGTGATGTGCAGCATCAGTGGCGAGCAAATCTCATCGTCGTTGACGGCGTAGACGTACACATGATGTGTGCCCACAGGTGCGGTGGCGCCAATGGTGAAGCTGATGGGTATAGACTCGTTAGTGCCAAGCACTCCAGTGGTCTCCGATGCCGTAATCCACGATGGCAGGCCTGTGATGTTGAACCTGTTGTTGTCACGGCCCTTGTTTTGCAGCATCACCTTAGCCGTAGCTTGGTCGAGGCGGGTTTTAAAGATTTCCACTTCTTGAACGTCCCACAGCAGCGTGTTGTAGTCGACCACAGCACTCCAAGTGATAGGCTCGGAGAGGTTGTCGCACAAGTCGCGCACATTCTTGACAACAAATGTGAGCAAGTTGCCTTGCATGCGTGCCGGCAGCGTGTTGAGGTTGATGAAAATCTCCTTGTCGCTTGCCGTGTAGTCGAAGTCAAGGTTCTGCTTGAGTGGTGCCTTGCGCAGCGATGGTGCCGTGACGGCTTGCGTCACATCAGTGGCAACCACAGCATCGGTGCCATATTTGAGAGCCAGTGGCGCAATGTTGCTCACGCTGAACTCGGTCACGATGTTGTTGTTGGCATCGAGCACCGAGCGCTCCATGGGGCAATACACAAGCAGGCCATCGGTAATGCCGGTTGTGTCGACCTGATTGTAGCGGTTGGCAACAATCGAGGTGCCATCGGTGGCAATGTTCCACACGCGCATGTCGTCGATGTCGCCGGTGAACTTGAAGGTCTCTTCAAGATTCTGTGTGTCGGCATTGCGCTTGACGATGCTTCCCACGTAGAGGAAGTCGCCGGCAGGAGTGGGCAGTTGCTGCTCCGAGAGCGTCTTAACAGCCTTGCCGTCGATGTAGACCACTGCACTCACACCACGATGCACATTCATTGCGAGGTGGTGCCAGCTGCCGTCGTTATAGTTGGTGCTTGAGAGCACTATGGGCACACCGTTAGTGGTGGTCGATGGCATGGTGTCATTGTAGATGTGCAGCATCATCGAGTTGTCGTAGTCGAAGCCAATTGACATGCGGTCGGTAACCGAGAGCAGAGTGGCTCGGGCGTTCTTGTCCTTCTCGCCTCGGAACCAAGTCTCGATGACGTAGCTGTCGGCCGGTCGTGGCGAGATGTTGCCAATAGGAATCTTGATGGTGTGCTCGCCGTCGAGGTGAGCTCCAAGATTGGTGTTCTCAATGTTCCACGACTCGGCGGCAAGGTGCATGTTTCGAGAGCGTGCATAGTCGGTTACTGTGGTTCCGTAGCCCTCGTTCATCTTCCAGTAGCCCACCAGTCCCGGCAGGTAAGGTGCCACCACCTCATCTCTTTGAGCCAGCAGTGTGCGCACCGGGGTGTTCTTGTTCCAGAGTACAAACTCGTGCATCATTCCCGTAAAATCGCGGCCCATCACAAGGCGGCCTGTGCTGTTGTAGTCGGGCACAATCACTTCTTCAAAGAGCATTTTCTCATTGCCACCCTCGGCCATGAGCATGGTGAGGGTGTTTTGTGCATCGGCCGAGCCCTTCACGTAGTTCATAGCCAGGAACACCCACTTGTCCTTGGGGATGCTCTCTTGCGAAGTCACGGTGGTGCCATTGATGTTGGCCTCAACCTGTCCTTGCTCGTTGACGCTCACCTTGAGCATGTTGCCCTCGGTGCCATGCTCGATGATGGTGCCCCCGCTCTTGCGCTTGAGCCACAGCGACGATGCGAAGCTGGTGTTGGCAATTGGCAGGTAGGCATCGGTCATGACCGGGTTGCCGTTGAACTGCAGCGACACGTCGTGGCTCAGTTGCGAGTCGTTGAGCTGCCCGGTGATGAAGAAGTTGCTCTCCTTGGTGAGGTAGCTCTCGCGGATGGCCTCATTGAACTTGATGTGAATGTCGCTGGTGGGCGTGAGGATGCCGGTGTTAGGATAGGCTTGTCCCAGCAGCTTGGGACCACGCGTGTCGCGAATGACCGTCTGCTCGGCAGTGGTTTTCACCACCTCATCGTTGTCGAACATTGCCATCGACTCGGCCGCCACCACGTAGTTGCCGTCGATGTTGGGCAACTTAAGAGTATAAGTGATATTAGGATGTTCGTTAGAGAGCATAGACTGCGTCTCGCTCTCTTGGCCACCCTCGAGATATTTTGGATCGGTAAACCATTCATGAGCAGTAATCCACTTGTCGTTGCCGGCAAAGCGGTATTTCAGTCTCACGCCCTTAAGGCCTGAGAACTGGCGGTTGATGTCGCTGATGGTTGCTGTTATCTCCTCACCCGAGGCCACGGCACGCTGGTTGAGGATGGTCTTGTCGAGCTTGAGGGTGACATCGGGTGCGGCAGGCACAAAGTGCACGCTAAACCTCACCTTGTCGATCTCGACCGCACCTCCAAGCACCGATTGCGGGTCGTCAAGGCCGGCACAATCGCTATAAACAGAGAGCTCCACGTTCTCATAGTCGAGAACCGACGGGTCGCTCTGCTTCACGATGAGCGTCTGTGTGAGTGGTTTGTTATACTCAAGCCAAATCTCGGTACCGTTAAAGATGGTCTTGTCGTCGAGCTTGATGATCAAGCCATTGAGGTTTTGGTTAGGATTGGCATAGAGCATGCAAGCGATGTAGGGGTCGTGGGTCTCGCTCTGGTTAGTGAGCACAATGTCGACCGGCACACTTTGCCCTGCCGGGATGCCGTCGAAGTTGATTACCGGCATAGAAATCTTGGGGTTGTCGCTGCGCATTGTAGCGTAGTCGAGCTGAGCGCCAGGGTTGTAATACTTGGTGTAGGTAGCTCCCTCGTAGGGGCAACGTGTTTGTCCGCCACGGGTGCGGAAGATTGGTCCCCAGCCCTTGGGCGACTCGTAGACATCCACGGTGTGGGCATTATCTCGCTGGGTGTCGTTGAAGGTGTAGGTAAACTTGTCGGTGACATTGGTCTCGTCAACTTCATAGTCAGTCCAGTGAATGCCTGCTCCAATCTTGATATCAAAGGTGAGGCCCGCTTTGTCGAGCAGATACCCATGCTTGCCTTTATAGCCGGCGGTTGTCGAGAAGCTTGTGATCCAGTTGTTTTGAGTGCGCGTATTAGTACCGCTTGAGTGGGTGACTGTGGTACCTGTCTCAAACGACTCATTGCCCTTGAAATACTTGGCTTGGTTGGCAAAAGCGTCGAGCTTGTCTTTTTCGTTCTCTGCAAGCACGTTTTTCCACAATTTTATCATCTCGTTGCACCATCGCACGCTGTCACAGCCCTCATAACCCTCGGGATAGCGGAAATAGTAGCTGGGCTGTGTGGCGGCAGTGGCATCGCTTTGTGCTTGGTCGCCCCACACCTCCTTGTCGTCGTTGCTTGTGCCATACTTTGGGTCGTCTTTACTCAGGAACGTGTAATAGGTGGGTTTCGACGGATTGTCAAGAATTTCGCTCATGCTGTTGACGTGAACGAGCTTGGCATTGCGGGTGCGCTTAATGTTGTCGAAGAGGATAGTCTCGATATAGACTTGAGAATAATTGAAGTGAGTTTCAAATTTCTCATCCATGTTTATCACTTCGTCGCGACCTATGCCCCACGAGCCGTCTTCTTGCTTGAAGAGGCCCACCTTCTCGGCCGAGCCTATGATGTAATTGGTAGAATAGCCGATGAACACGTCACCGTCACGTCCCACTTGCCAGTGCAGAGGGCTGGTAGAGGTGGTGTGGGTGTTGGTGTAGGTGGTGTAGGTGCGATCATCTATAGACTTGCTCCACTCATATTTTCCCCATGCCGCGTTTTCGTGAACAATGGTGTTATAGGTGATTTTTGCGAAACACAACGTTCCCGTCACCACATCGACCTCGACGGGTCCACCATAATTAACAGAGGTTTCACCGCCATGGTGGATGCCACGAACAGTGTAATTGTACTCCGTTTTTATTGTATCAACCTGCCACGAGGTGGTAGAGGCGTCGCCTGGCGGGTCGCGTAGCACCATCTGCACGTAGCTGGGTCCGGCTGTGATGAAGTTGTTGCCGGTGGTGAGCACACCGCTCACCACAGCGCTGAGGCCTTTTGGCAGCCATGTCTTAGTTTGGCCATTGATGACCGTGGTGGCATTGATGGTGCGCGTGTAGGGTGCTGTGAGGCTTGGGAAGCCGGCTATCCATGTGTAGGTTGCCTTGCCCACCGAGTCGAGTTGCACTTGCCCAGACTCGAGCTTTATCATCTGTCCACGCTTCACTTCGTGTCCTTCCACCGTTTGATCTTGTGCCACCACATAGGCGTCGCCCCCCAGCTCGTTGGCAAAGGTTACCACCGAGTCGCGCAGCACGTCCTTATAGAGCTTGCCTGTGGGCGAGGTGTCATAGTTAGTGTAAGGCTCGTAGCCCAGCACATTGAACTTATATTGCTTGCGCTGCAAGAAAATGGGGTAGTTGTAGTTGTAGGTCACCTCTCCTGTGGTCTCGTTGTGAGTGTAGAGTGGCAGCTCTATTTCCTGTTCCTGTTCGGTGACTTTCAACTTTTCTTCGCCGAATGCTCCTGCCGGAAGTCCTTGCTGTGTTATCTCAAGCACCGGGTTGGAGCGATAGGTGAGCATGAGCTTCTTGTTACACTTGAACAGTGGCAAATAGTCTTTTTTCTCTTTATTGATAAATACCGTGTCGGGGATGACTGTGTCGCGAGGGTTGGTGAGGTTAACCGCAGGAATGTTTTTGAAGAGCTCGTCATTCTCCACATTGGGGTTCTTGGGGAACTTCACGCTCTCAACCATGTAGCGCAAGGGCGGCACCCGAGCGCTGAACTCGCCCGTGGCGGCATCGGTGGTGATGTAGAGATACTTCACGTCGTCAATGGTGCCGCCTGCGATGTAGCCGCTGCTGTTGATGTTGGTGCTCGTTGATTCAAGTGGCACATTGTTGGGGTTAGGCACCCACTCGTGGGTGACTCCATCAACGTGCTCGATGGCATTGAGCATGCGTTGCGGGTGGTCGAGTGCCGAGAGCTTGATGGTTGCCGCGCCAATGTTGTTGGCGCTCACTCCATATCCCAGCGGCTTCTCGCCCTCGGTGCATCCGCCAGTGATGCGTCCGGCAATCACCACGGTGGTGTTGTCGGTGAAATCGATGTGAGTGTTCTCAAAAAATTCGTAGGTATTGCCCTCGGTTGCCGGGTAGCGGCCATTGTTGGCAAAGACGTGCCCGGCGCGTCGTGCCTCGATGTAGTGACTGCCAATGGGCACCGAAATCTCATAGTTGCCGTTCTCGTCACTAACGATGAGTTTGTCGTTCTTGTTGCAAGGCTTGCCATCGATATAGAAGTTCACGCTATCAACAGGAATAGTAGTGCCAGCATAGAGGATAGTGCCAGTGACCTTGAAGCTCGACACGTCGGTGAAGTCAACATTGTTGACGGTGAGCGACGAGCCGCCTATGAAGGCCGAGCGGCTTGTGGGCGTGAAGCTGTGGATGCCCTTGGTGGGGTACACGCTATAGCGCGTGCCGCTACCGGTGAACGGGATGCCTCGGATTTCATACTCTCCCTTGTCGTTGGTGATGCCGTAGCATGCGAGCTGGTCGCCGGTGGGAACCATCAAGGATGGACGGGTGTTGTTACCTATCACGGCATGGTTGCCGTTGGGGTAGCCGTTGGTGCGGGAGTAGTCGTAGGCATACTCTTCGAGTCCCTCGTCGAAGGTCCAGTAGAGTTTCATGCCATTGTCGCGTCCGCTGAGCAGGCGGTCGTAATTGCCCTTGATTTCCTCATCGGTCAAGGCACGGTTCCACACTCTCACTTCGTCGGCATAGCCTTGATAACCTGCCATGCCGCCCTCCTTCTTGTTGAAGAATTGCACTCGCACCTTGCCGTCGGGGGCAGCAGTGATGTCGCTGTAGTCGAATGGGTCGGGGTTGTTGGCTCTGATGGTGTGATGCTCGTCGTTGTTGCCATTGACGATGCAGTCGATTGAGCCGTTGCCATTGTTGCGCAGGGTGATGTGTGAGAAGGCACCTGCCGGCAGCAACACCGGGAAACCGCTGTTGGCACCAGTAAACCAGGTCAAGGCTCCCTTGATTTGCATGGCCACGGCATATCCGCTCACATTGCCTTGGGCGAATGGAGTCAAGAAGAAGTTGTAGCCTGTTGGGGTGTCGTTGTCGCCTGTGGTGGCGCAGTCGTAGTTGTCGATGCCAAAGATCCTCATCCTGTTGTGTCCGGGGTCGGGATTGACCCACATCTGCAGGGTGAAAGGCTTGTCGAGTCGCAGCATGGCGTTGGCCGTGGTGGCATTGGTGTGCCACTCGAGGCCCTCGCCGTCTTCGAGGATGTGGCGGCTGTAGAGCTTGGCTTGGTTAATCTCGTCGCCGTCGCGCTCAAGGGTGATGTGCACGTCGGGCACTGCTGTGCCGGTGTCGAACGACACGCGTCCGCTCACCACGCCGTGTGATTGCCCGAAACCTGTGTCGGCCATTGAGTTGTTAACCACTTGTCCCTCGTTGTCGCAGTCGGGGATGTAGGCGTTCACCTTGTATTGATAATATCGTCCTGGCTCGATGGTCTCGTCGGTAAAGGTGTAGCTCTCTTCGGTGCCGCTCACCTGTCCCACCTTCACCCACTCGGTGCTGCCACCTATCATGCGGCGCATGATGGTGAAAAGGGTCTTGGCGGTGCCCACATGGTGTGCTGTCCAGTCAATCTTCACATTGTTGCCGCTCACGCCCTTTGAGGCCTCCATGCTGGTAACCCTGGTGCCCTCGAGCAGATGAGCTTGCACGGTGTCGCTATAGATGTGCACCTTGTTGTCAAGAATGTCGAGTTGCACGAAGTAGCCATAAATGTCGCACACACTCTGCGGCTTTTCATCGACAAACGAAGCTTTGCCTGCCGTGCGTGGCACATTCACCACCATGTAGTTCTGGCTGATGTTACCACCAGGCTCTATGCGGTGCACCTTGAAGGTGAGGTCGTTCTCCACATTGGGGATGTTGCCGAAGTCCCAGTCAAACTTGATTTTGTCGGTAACCGTTTCATCACGAGTCAGGTGTATGGGTATTACGGGGGCGGTTGTGACGATGAAATCACCGGCATTAACCATGTTAAGGGGTTGCTCGGGATTGGTGGGGATGGTAATTGGGTCCCACGACTTCTTGAGCTGGAACACCTCGTAGCGATAAGTTTTACTATATTCCAACCCTCGTGTAAGATTGTCGGTGAAGGAACTGGTTGATGTGGTCCCTATAAGCTCGCGGTTGCCGGCAGGGGGGCCGTTCTCGCCTGTGAGCAGAGTGCGATACACCTGATAGTCGCCCTCGGCCAGCACTTCGCGTCCTGGGTTGGACCAGTTAAGTGTCATTTCTCCTTTCACCTGATTAAACGACACCCAAATATCAGGCTTTTTGTTATGGAATGGGATTTGCGTCCACACGTGTTCATTCAGGTCTTGCGACATGTTTTGATTGTTGAATTTGAACGAGGTTTTCGTGTCGCGATACATTCCAATATAGAAATCCTCTTCGAGGGGAACATCGAGTTCCACCGAGCCATTGCCGCGTCCGGTGACCTGAAGCGACTTTTGAGAGTAGGGGTCGCGTATGCCGCCGTTAATGAGAGTAAACGCTGTTATATCATAATTGGTGGAGTATTGGAAGTCTTGCATACCCTTACCTATCTCCTCTGGTAACCAGCTGTTATCGGCCTCAACCTTCACCTTGGTGGGTGAAATCCACTTCACTGAGGCCTCATGGGCTTTAGAGATGTCCATGGTGAGGCCACGCAGGTAGATTGACGAGATTGTGATGTCGTTGTCGCTGGAGAGGAAGTTGTCCTCATGATAGTAAGATTCGTTCTCTATCTGGAAAGCGGTGACCGAAGCGATGCCTTGCGACGATGGTGCGTAGCGTACAGACATCCAGTTGCTGTCGTGGCCTTCAAGCTGCAATACACCATAGGTATAGTCGGTCTGCGTCAGGTTCCAGCTGTAACGTGGCAGCTCGCCAATCTTGTGGAGCAGTCCGTCGCGTGTCATTACGTAGAATCTGGTCTTAGAGCTATTATACTCGAAGTCGCCTCCCTGCGCGTGGTGGTAATGCAACCAAAACTTGATGGTTGGATACTCGGTACTGATGGTGCCGTTGTGCTCGCTCTTGAAACCGCGCATCTTTCCCATGGCTGCGTCTTCGCTCTCACCGGTGAGTGATTGGAAACTCTTGCCGGCTGTGGTGGAATAGACCCACACTTTGCACCAGTACTGGCCGCCACCTGGGTCATCGTAGTGACCGCTCAGGGCACTTGCCGCAAGTGGTGTCATAACCATCGCAACAAACATTGCGATTTGGATTATAAGATTGTGATTTTTCATGTTAAAATTGTATGATATTCAATAAATTAATTTTAATAACAAGCAAATTGCAAATTTATAACAAATTTCTAATATTCATCATATTAATCTTCAAAAATAACAAAAATACCATGAATATTTTTTCAATTCTATTGTTTTTGCGAGCAATAATCTTGCAATCTTCAATAAATATTACGAAATTTGCATTAAATCTTTACAAAAGAAGGATTATAAAAAATAATTATTTCAAAAGAGTGAATAAATGATGAAAAGAAAACAATTCTCATTAATCCTATGCTTCATGGTGAGCTTAGTCATGACAGCAGCCCACATTACTCCAGAACAAGCCCGGCATGTTGCTGTAGAGTTTGTGAAAAGCAGATTTGTTCTCGCAGGCGATGTGAATGTTCAGAACACCCTACAAGTGAGGCAGTATTCGAGTGAGAATAATGCCAACGCAAGGATATACGCCGTTAACCTGGGGACAGGCAAAGGCTTTGTGCTTGTGGGTGATAATGGCTTGAGCGATGAAGTGATAGGCTACTGTGACCATGGAACATTTGATGAGCAGCAGATGCCGGCCAACATGCGCTCATGGCTCGACTGCTACGTTGCCACTGCAAGCCGTGTCAAGGACTTCAAGCAGGTGCGAAGCCTGCAAGCTGCCGGGCAATACCCCACCAAGACTCCCATTGCTCCGCTATTAGAGTGCAAGTGGAATCAGAACAAGCCATATAATAACGAGTGCCCGATGTTAGATGGCAAGCAAAGCCCTACAGGCTGCACCATTACCGCAATGGCGCAAATCATGTACTACCACCGCTGGCCTAAGGGTGAAACAACCGCAATACCTGGCTTCACGCCCGACAACTCCGGTGGTACTAATCATCCCACGCTGCCAGCCCTCGAACCCACCACTTTCGACTGGGACAAGATGTATCCCACTTACGATAACAACGAGGACGGCAGCGAGGTGGCCAAGCTGATGAAATACTTGGGCACTGCGTCTCACGCCCTCTATGGCAAAAGCGAAACAGCCGCCTACGGGTACAATGCCCTGCAGGCAATAATACAATACTTCAACTACGATGCAGGCGCCTATGCCATGTGGCGACGTCAGCTTTCTTATAACCAGTGGGTCGACAAGCTCTATGCCGAGCTGCAGGCCAAGCGCCCGGTCTTGTTTAGCGGAACCGCCCCCGACAATGCCCACACTTTTGTGGTCGATGGCTACGACGAGGAGGACTTTTTCCACATCAACTGGGGGTGGGGTGGCTCAAGCGACGGCTACTATAGGGTATTGCTCATGGACCCAAAAGAACAAGGCACCGGAGGCAGTGCAAGCAATGAGGCCTATTCATTGGAACAGGTGGCTTACTTTGGAGTGCAGCCCAGCACCGGTGAGCAAGCTCATGAGCCACGCCTGGCAGTGCTTAGCAACTGGATTTTTACCGACCCGCAGGGAACCGGCAACTACGAGACACATTCCAGTGAGTATACAAGCACTTTTTTCGAAGGCAATGGCTACTTAGTATATGCTGCCATGAACAGCTACAACTTCAACTCAATTAGCGCCGAGTTCAGCCTTGGCTGCCGTGTGATTAAAAATGATGGCTCGGTGACAAGAGATTATGAGTGGGATCCTGCCACACTTAATGTAGACGCAGGCTTAAATGACCACTCTAAAACGGTTTATCTCAACCCACTCACCGACCCTGCACTCACCGATGGCGACTACAAGCTTTATTTCACCAGTAAGCTCAAGAGTGCCACCACCTGGCTCCTTGATGAGGGCAGTGATGACCACTACATCGACATCCACCTCGACCACGCCGGTGGCAAGCTCATTGCCACGTCGGTGTCGCGTGAGGCCAAACTCACCGTCAATGAAGTGACTATTCACACCGCCACGCCCACGGTGGGCCAGCCCGTCAATGCCACTATCACAGTGAGCAACAATGGCACTGCAACCTATCATGGCGACATGGGCTTAACGCAAACTCAGGATGAAGGCGATAACCAATGGCTTAACGCCAAGTCGTGCGACATTGCTCCGGGCGCGACGGTCAATATTGACCTGACGTTCAAGCCCAAGAAAGCGGGCACTGTCAACTACAAGGTTTACGATAACACCGGCAATGAGCTTTATGCCGGCTCTTTCATTGTGGCCGAGAGCAATATTACAAGCGATATTCCACTCACCGTCACCCACATGGTGACTAATGCAAGTGGCACTGTGATTCACGCTCCCAAGGCACTTATTGACGTGACCGTTACCAACGACAACGACAAGACCTATCAAGGAGAGATAACCATTTACTGCTATAAATGGACTGGCGAGCAATACAAGTTTGTCTACGACAGCCGAGTAGAGACTATTCCGGCACACCAAACGGTGGTTCTACATCGTGAATCGCCCGAACTGACCGGTGCCGACTTCTACAGTTTCAACACTATGTACATGAAGGGCGAGGAGCAAGTGGAGCAGGAAACCAACGAAAACTACTACACTACAGGCTCTTATTACTTGACTTATGATTCCGGCGGCAAGGCTACTACCCACCTCGTCACCGAGCCCGTGCAGCCCGATGCCACTGTGTGTGCTGTCGACCTTACCAATGCGCCAGAAATCAATAGCGTCAACAGCGCAGCCAATCCCAACATGATAATAATCGTTGCGGAGAACAGCACACTCACGGGCACCAACATCGTTAAGGGAACCGAAGCTCAAGAGGTGAAGCTAATCGAAGGCTATCCATTCTATACCCCCAAAACCTTCACTGCAAGCAACATCAGCTACACCTGCACTCCAACGGCTAATTTCGATATTCAGGCCGGCACAGGGTGGGGTACAATAGTATTGCCATTTGCCGCCACAAGTTGTCAAGCAACCGTCAATGGTGCGGTAACTCCTCTCAATTGGTCGACCACTACCTCTACTGGCGACATAGTTCTTGCTACCTACAACTATGAGAATGCCGGCACTATGGAGTTTGGACTTCCCGATTCAAATCTTGAAGCTTGCCACCCCTATCTTTTGGGCATTCCTGCCACTATAAATCACAGCACCTCACTCGCTGGAGCATACATTACATTCAGCTCAAGTAATACCCAGGTGATGTCGACGAAGGCTGTGGTTACCGGACGAGACTATAAAATGATTGGCACTTTTGCCCCTGCGGGCGGCAATATCTTTGTGCTTAATGCCGAGGGTTCGGCGTTTGTGCCAGGCACGGCTGTGAACCCGTTCCACGCCTACTTTACTCCTATTGGCTCAATTTCCCCTGCCACTACACTTGTCATAGGGATGGATAATGGCTCTTCTACAGCTATCGGTGAAATAACAGTTGATACAACCGATTATCACGATGTTCCCATCTATAACATTAATGGGCAGCGTGTAACCCGTCCCGGCAAGGGCATCTACATAATCAAGGGTAAGAAGGTGATATTTTAACCCGAAGCGGGTTTAACAATAGAACAGGATGTGCCGAAATCCCTGCAAAATTTTGCCGTGTGGTACTAAGATGCACACGGCAAAATTTATCTTTAATAGAGTGATGTAAGTAATGAATATGCGTACATAGATAACTCTCTTGGAACAATGCTTTATATAATTGTTTTAGCAAAAAACTTTACTTAACACCTCAATATTTTGGAAAAAAACTTTAACTTTGTATTCACAACTTCCATTATTACTTTTTTAATATGGCACTTCCAATCAATATAACAGACTTGCTGAATAAACAGAAGATAGAGTCCAACCGCATAGAATTCAAGAAAGGCTGGAACCCTGAAAGCGTCTATCACAGCATTTGTGCTTTTGCCAACGATTTTGATGATATTGGTGGCGGGTACATTCTTGTTGGTGTTGATTCTGACAACGAAACAGGAATGGCAATCCGCCCCGTTGCAGGTGTGCCAATAGAAAAGATTGATGGCTTCCTTCAGGAGATGGTTGGGTTTAACAACAAATTTGCGCCTTATTATCTGCCTCGTACAAGCGTTGAAGAAGTTGATGGAAAACATATGCTTGTGATTTGGTGCCCTGCAGGCATCAATCGCCCATATTCTATACCAGAGAATGTGATAGCAAAACGCTCAAAAGAATACTTCTACATCCGTAGTGGTACGAGCAGTATCATTGCCAAAGATGATGTACTTGACGAATTGCGTGGACTGGCTATTCGTGTGCCATTTGACGAACGCGGCAATCCTGATATTAAGTTGGATGACATTTCGATAATCCTTCTGCGCGACTATCTATCTAAGGTAGGGAGCAAACTTGAAGGAGATCTTTACAAGAAACCGCTACATGATATTTTGGAGCAAATGGACTTGTTCGTTGGTCCAACTGAAAGACGAATGCTTCGCAACGTAGCTGCAATGATGTTCTGTGAACATCCCGAGAAGTTTTTTCCCTACATGCAAGTGGATATAGTGATCTTTCCAAAAGGCAGGATTGACGGCCCTGATAATTTTAGTGAAACAACCATTTACGGCTGCGTGCCGCATTTGGTGAATGGGGCAATAAACCATTTGAAAAGCACTATAATTCGGGAATATGTAATAAAACAAAAAGGTGTGGCAGAGAGTTTGCGTTTTTTCAACTACCCGATTGAGGCACTTGAAGAAGCGATTGTAAACTCGCTTTATCATCGTGACTACCAGCAACACGAACCAGTGGAGATTTCGGTTGAACCCGATGGCATCCACATCCTTAGCTTTCCTGGTCCTGACCGTACAATTTCGGCAGCTGCCATTGAAGCTGGAAACATGTTGCACTCACGCCGTTATCGCAATCGGCGTTTGGGAGATTTTCTCAAGGAGCTGGATCTCACCGAAGGTCGCTCAACGGGAATACCTACCATTCAAAATGAACTGAAGAAAAACGGCTCACCTCGTGCTACCATTGAAACGAACGAAGAACGCTCGTTTATTAACGTCTTCATACCCGTTCATGAAGGTTGTGGCGACACTGTTATTCTCAATGGCACACAAAATGGCACCCAAGGTGGCACTCAAGGTGGCACTCAAGATTTGGCAGTTTTTGGCAAATGGCTTGAGGAACAGATCAAAGAGAATCCTAAGGTCACTACGACAGAGTTGGCACTGAAGAGTGGAAAGGGTATACGCACAATAAAACGCTATATATCAAAACTCCCTTACATTCGTTATGTCGGTAGCGGCTATAGTGGCCACTGGGAGATAGCGGAGTAATTATAAGATCCTTTAGATACATAAACGTTTTTTCTGCAGCGATGAAACCGATCCTTTAAGGATATTTCTATAGAGCACTACAAAAAAACATCCGCAACACATATTTATCGGTATTGCGGAAGTTTTTTTCTATCTTTTTCAGCTATATCGGAATACTAATGGTTTTCTATGTCAAGCGAAATCACTTGTAGAGGAAACGCTTGATGCTCATCTTTGGAGTTTTTTGGAAGGGTTCATCGAGCATTTCCACTTTGGTAATCTTGCTGTAGGCGGGCAGTGATTTGTTAGCTTGGGCGCGAATGGTAGCCGGTAAGGCTGCTTTGGTGTCTTCGTCCATATCCTTGGGCAGGTCGCAATAGACGAGAGCAACAATTTTATTGTCTCGGTCAACCACGAGACATTCGTCAACATGCTCGCAGTTGGCCAGTACAGCCTCCACTTCTTCGGGGTAGATGTTTTGTCCCGAAGAGCTGAGAATCATCGACTTGATGCGTCCACGAATGAAGATGTTGCCTTCCTTGTCCATTACGCCCAGGTCGCCTGTGCGGAACCATCCGTCTTGTGTAAATGCCGCGGCAGTGGCTTCGGGATTTTTGTAATAACCAATGGTAAGGTTGCGTCCGCGTGCCTGTATCTCGCCGGCTTTGTGCTGTGGGTCCTCGGAGTCGATGCGCACCTCGTGAACGGGTTTGCCACATGAGCCTGGGACAAACTTTTTCCACCATTCATATCCCAGCAGGGGGCAAGCCTCGGTCATTCCGTAGCCAACGGTGTAGGGCAGTTTCATCTTCTTGAAGCATTGCTCAGCCTCGGGATTAAGTGCCGCGCCACCCATGATGAAGCATTGCACTTGACCGCCAAAGACTTTCATGATCGTCTTGCGGGCAATGCTGTAGACAATTCTTTTCATGCCGGGGATGATGAAAAGTTTTTTCCTTTTCTCCAAAGCGGGCTTGATGGAGTTGGCATACACTTTTTCCATGACAAGCGGCACAGTGATTACCATATAGGGCTTTACCTCCTGCATGGCTTTGAGCAGGGTGGTGGGCGAGGGTGTCCTGCCCAGGAAGTAAACGGTAACGCCGTCAACGTTAGGGTGGATAAA
The DNA here is from genome assembly GCA_946410125.1 of uncultured Prevotellaceae bacterium. Lineage (GTDB taxonomy): Bacteria > Bacteroidota > Bacteroidia > Bacteroidales > Muribaculaceae > Sodaliphilus. The sequence goes on from CAMJZF010000003.1 coordinate 34,038, forward strand.
CTCTATTGCCAGTCCATACATGTGTGCCATAGGGAGCATCGAGACGATTGTTTCGCCCGGATGGTTGGGAAAGTGTGTGTTGGCAAAGTCGTCGGTGTCGCTCATGGCACCATAGGTGAGCATCACGCCCTTGGGGTTGCCGGTGGTTCCCGATGTGTAGTTGATGATTGCCAGGTCGTCGAAATTGTCGCCGGGATAGTCGACCTGCTCGGGCGGCATGCCATCGGGATAACGGTTGTTGAAAGCATTGCAGCGTTGCTCCCAGGCATTGGCCACACTCTTGTCGCTGCACCAAAGCACGCTTGCATCCTTGACGTTGATGGCCGCCTTGAGATTGGGCATGTCCTCGGGCTTGAGCTTTGCCCAAATGTCATCGTCGGTAAAGAGTATTAGGCTGTCGGAATGGTTGGTGAGGGTCGACACGTTGTCGGGGTGGAAGTCGGCAAGCAGCGGCACTGCCACACGCTCATTAGCATTGATGCCCCAGAAAGTCATCGCCCATCGTGCTGAATTACGTGCACAGATAGCTATTTTATCGCCTTTGTTTATGCCTACTGCCGAGAAGAAGAGTCGAAACTGTTCTATGTTTTGGGCAATGTCGCCATAGGTAAAGGAATCGCCACCATAGTCACAAAGGGCTTTCAGGTCCCAATGGTTGCGGACGGTGTTTTCCAGAGTCTTCAAATAGTGCTTCATAGTTTTATCGTTTTCAAATTATCATTATCACAAAGATTCTAATGAGAAAAACAGTTATTGTACCACTTAATTGCGGTTGCCAGCCTGTTGACAGCCGGCAACGGTTTAATGAGCGTCGAGCCAGTTTTTACCGACACCGTGTGAGGCGGTTAGCTGCACCTTGCCATGATAGGCATTCTCCATTTCGGTAACAACGATTTGGGTTACCTTGTCGAGCTCGCTTGGTATCACGTCGAAGTTTAGCTCATCGTGTACCTGCAATATCATTTTAGAGCGAATACCTTCCTGCTCAAAGCGGCGGTGAATGGCAATCATGGCAATTTTTATCACGTCGGCGGCTGTGCCCTGAATGGGGGCGTTGACGGCGTTGCGCTCGCTGAAGCTGCGCACTACCGAGTTGCGCGAGTTGATGAAAGGCAGCATGCGGCGACGGCCAAAGAGGGTGGTTACATAGCCTTGCTTACGCGCCTGCTCCACGCTGCGCTCGATGTACTGCTTCACCTGCGGGAATGTTTCGAAATAGCCGTCGATGAGCATCTTAGCCTCACTGCGAGGTATGCTGAGGCGGTGACTCAAGCCAAAAGCCGAGATGCCGTAGAGGATGCCAAAGTTGGCGGTCTTTGCCTTGCGTCGCTGGTCGGCAGTGACGTTCTCGAGCGGCTCGTGGTAAATCTTTGATGCCGTGATGGCATGGATGTCGTCGTTGAGTGCAAAAGCGTTAAGCATGGTGCTGTCGTTGCTCAGGTCGGCGACAAGGCGCAGCTCAATTTGTGAGTAGTCGGCACTGAAGAAGAGGTTGCCATCGCTTGGGATGAAAGCGCGCCTTATTTCCTTGCCGTCGTCGCTGCGCACCGGTATGTTTTGCAGGTTAGGATTTGTCGATGACAAGCGTCCCGTGGCGGTAACGGTTTGATTATAAGTGGTGTGTATGCGACCCGTGTGAGGGTTGACCAGTGCCGGCAGGGTATTGACATAGGTTGAGAGCAGCTTTCTTAGTCCCCTTAGCTGCAATATCTTGTCGACCAGTGGATGGCGGTCACGGAACTTCATGAGCACCTCCTCGGTTGTGGAGTATTGCCCGGTCTTGGTCTTCTTGGCCTTGGCATCAATTTTGAGATGACCAAAGAGCACTTCTCCCACCTGGGCAGGTGATGCCGTGTTGAACTCCATTCCTGCCAGCTCGTGGCACTCGCGCTCAAGGGTGTTGACCTGCTCGGTGAGCTTGACCGAGTACTCGGCAAGAGCTTTCTCGTCGATGCGGGCACCCGCCAGCTCCATGCTCGCGAGAACCGGTATAAGCGGCATCTCGATGCCGGTGAGCAGGTGAGTCATGCCATTTTCCTCGATGTTCTTGTCGAGCAGGGGTTTCAATGCCAGCGACAGGTCGGCGCTTTCACATGCCCAGTTGCTGAGTTTGCTGGGCCTTACGTCTGCCATCTTCTTTTGCTTCTTGCCTTTGGTGCCAATAAGGCTCTCGATGTTAATAGCCTTATATTCAAGCAATTCTTCGGCAATGAGGCGAGTGCTGTGACCCCGTTCGGGCTGTAGCAGGTAGTGTGCCACCGATGTGTCGTAGTAGTCGCCACGATAGTCAATGCCAATGCCGGCGAGAATCACCATGTCGCGCTTGATGTCGTTGCTCACAAGCTGCACCTTGCCCTCGAAGAGTGGTGCCACGGCATTCATCATCCAGCCCATGTCGTCGAGCGGCATGTAGGCGGCATGGTAACGCTCGTTGCTTACCGCTACTCCCACAAGGCGTGCCCTCATCGCTTCCTCGCCGTCGACAACGAGGCACACACCCACAGGCTTGCCCTCGGCAATGATGTCGCCAACGAGCTTTGCCGCCTCGGCATCGTCGGCAATGAGGCGATAGTCATGCTCATGAGAGTCGATGTTGGCCATATCGGCATCTTTAGATTCCTGCTTTGCAATTTCCTTGGTGTCGAGGTCGTCGAAGAGCGATGGGCGCAAAGGATTTTTCTTGGGGTGATTCACGATTTCGAGATCGGCTCTGGACACATTTTTCAAAGCCTCGGCAGGTGCCGGAGCGTTCTGCACCCCAATGTTGGCTTCGCCATGCTCGATGATGCGCACGGCAAGGGTGCGGAACTCCAGCTCCTTGAACACCTTGTTGAGGGCTTTCATGTTGGCTGGCTCGCGGCGCAGTTTTTTCTCGTCCCACTCAATGGGTACATCGGTCTTGATGGTAGCGAGGAACTTTGAGAACTTGATTTGCTCAACGTTCTCGGTAATCTTGCGTTGCAACGCTCCCTTGAGCTTGTCGGTGTTGGCAATCAGGTTCTCCACCGAGCCAAACTCGTGGATAAGCTTCAATGCCGTTACCTTGCCCACGCCAGGGCAGCCTGGAATGTTGTCGACGCTGTCGCCCATGAGTGCCAGCAGGTCGATGACTTGCAGGGGATTGGTGAAGCCATACTTTGAATTTATCTCCTCAACGCCTTCGATTTCCACCTCGCTGCCCTTGCGCCCGGGGTGGTAGATTTTCACCTTGTCGGTGACGAGTTGCCCGAAGTCCTTGTCGGGGGTCATCATGTAGGTCTCGAAGCCATGATGAGCCGCCATGTGTGCAAGTGTGCCTATCACATCGTCGGCCTCAAATCCGGGCACCTCTATCACGGGGATGTTATAAGCCTTGATGATGCGCTTGATGTAGGGCACAGCGAGCTTAATATCTTCGGGAGTCTCGTCGCGGTTGGCCTTATATTCCTTGTAAGCCTCATGGCGGAAGGTGCCGCCAGGCGGGTCGAAACACACAGCCAAGTGGGTGGGACGCTCCTTCTTGAGCACATCTTGCAGGGTGTTGACAAATCCGAAGATTGCCGACGTGTTGAGCCCTCCTGCCGTGAATCGCGGGTTGCGCATCAAGGCATAATAGGCTCGGAAAATGAGCGCATAAGCGTCGAGAAGAAAAAGCTTCATGAGCAATTAATAGTTAAATTAAGAATTCACTATAAAGAAAACTCGGTTGTCAATTCTGCATTCTGCATTCAGCATTGTGCATTTTGCATTTTGCATTGTGCATTTTGCATTTTGCATTGTGCATTTTGCATTGTGCATTTTGCATTATTAAAACACTTTCTTGTCGGTGCCCGTGAAGGACTGGAACAGGGCGTTGGCAAGGCTTGAAGCGCCAATGCGGAAGTAGCGGTTGTCGAGCCACTTCTCGCCCAAAACCTCCTTGACGATGGTGTAGTACTTCACGGCATCTTCGGTAGAGCGGATGCCGCCTGCAGCCTTGAAACCTACCATAATGCCATGTTTCTCGTAGTACTCCTTGATGCACTGGCACATGACGTAGGCAGCCTCGAGCGAAGCACCTGGATAAATCTTGCCGGTTGAGGTCTTGATGAAGTCGGCACCCGAGTACATTGCCAGGATTGACGCTTTCTTGATGTTGGCAGCGGTCTCTAAGCATCCTGTCTCAAGAATCACCTTGAGTAACTTGCCATGGCAAGCGTGCTTGATTTCCGAAATCTCGTCGCACAGTTCCTCGTAGGCCTCGTCAAGGAAGTAGCCCATGTTGATGACGATGTCTACCTCGTCGGCACCATCGGCAACAGCGAGGGCTGTCTCGGCAATCTTGGTCTCAAGATGTGCCTGCGAAGCGGGGAAGCTGGCACTGCACACCACCACGTCGACGTCGCTCACCTCAAGGTTGGCGCGCACTACCTGTGCAAAGTTGCTGTAAACGCACACTCCCGCCACGTTCTTGCGGTCGGGATAGTTGCGCCAGTAGTCGTTCACCTTTTGAGTAAACGCTGCCACGCTGCGCTCGCTGTCGGTAGTGCTTAGCGTGGTGAGGTCTACGGTGTTGAGAAGGAATTCCTGCACCTCGGGGGTGTTGTTCTCGGCTGCATGTTCCTCAATAATCTTTGCTACTTCGGCTTTCACCTTAGCATCGTCTTCAATCACGTTGCTGCCATTGATAGCAGTCAAATACTTGTTTTGATTAACTTGTTCTGCCATAATTTATTTAGTTCTTAGTTTTTAGTTCTTAGTCGTTAGTCGTTAGTTTTCAGTTTGTCAGCATTTCGTTTTTTGCCACTCCGCCAGGAGTGGAAATTAAAGAGCCACAGGCTCTAAAATTTATTATTTTAAAATTTTCTGCGACGATGTCGCTAAAATTATCTTTTTACATGAGAGTCACCTTTTCTATCTCATTAGTGGCTAAATTTTGTTCATACCATTCAGAGTATAGACTTGGCATCCCAAAATTAATGAGCATGCCATATTGTTTGTGAGTTAGTCTCATATAGTTAAATAATTGATTTCTATGTGCACTGATTATTTGTTTTGTTGATTTGATTTCTATAATAATGTTATTGTTTACCAATAAGTCAATACGATAGTTTTCTTCAAGCTTAACATCTTTCCAATACATAGGGACAAATACTTGGCTTTCGACTTTATATTGATCTTGTTTTAGCAAGTATTTAAGAGCAGCTTCATAGGCTGACTCTAAAAGCCCCACTTTGTACTCGCGATGAACAAGCATTGCCTTGCCAGTTATTTTTCGGAAAAAATCATATTTCTTATTATGTTCTTCAACTAAGTTCATTTTGATAATTTTAATAGAAATTTTAGCACGAAGTGCTTTAATTTCGCCCGAAGGGCGCACACCTCCTTGTTTTTGCCACTCCGCCAGGAGTGGAAATTAAAGAGCCTTAGCTCTGAAATTTATTTCGCCCGCAGGGCGCAAGATAGCTAAGTCTGCGTTAGTTTGTCGTTCTCAAGGTGGCGGTGGTGATCGCGCTGGGTCTTTTTGGCGAAGTTGCGCTCCAGTGCCGTGTCAAGGTCCACACCCGTTTGGTTAGCGAGGCACATCACCACCCACAGCACGTCGGCGAGCTCGTCGCCAAGGTCCTTGCCCTCGTCGCTTGGTTTGCACGACTGCTCTCCGTAGCGTCGAGCTATGATGCGCGCCACTTCGCCCACTTCCTCGCTGAGAATAGCCATGTTGGTCAGCTCGTTGAAATAGCGCACACCATAGGTCTTAATCCACTGGTCAACACGCTGCTGTGCCTCGTTAATAGTCATCAGTTGTCAGTTATCAGTTTTCAGTTTTCTACTTTACAACTTTGGCTGTCGAGGTAGTGCCGTCGCTATAGGTAGTCACCTTAATGGCGATGCCGGTAGGATTGGCAATCTCCTGTCCTGCCATGTTGTAGTAACGCTCGCTGGCAACGGTCTTGCCAGTGTTCACAGCATCGATGGCGCTTGGAATTACCTCGAGATAGACAATGTCCGACGAGTTGCGCACGCCGTCGACGGTGTAATGCGTCTGGATGCCAATGCGCCAGGTGAGCAGTGGGTTGTCACCATTATTGGTGCGATAGAAGTAAACGCGGCGCAGATAGAAGTCGTTGCCACTGAAGCCGTAGGGAATCTCGGTCATGTCTTGGTCGAAGCCATTGCTTGCTCCATAGGTTGCTGCATCAAAGGTGAAGAGCTGGTCTTGGTCGGTGTAGATGCTGTAAGAAACCTTGTCGGCATGCAGTTCGTTGCCGTCAACATCTTTCAGGTTGATGTTGAAGTCGAAGCGAGTGAAGCCACTCTCGTCGCCGCAGTCGAAGAACTCCAGTGCCTCGGGATTGGCGGGAACTGCAGCAACAGCCTCGCTAAGGGGAGTGTAGGTTGTTCCCCACTCGATGGTTGCCAGCGAACTGTCGTCGCTCCAAATGCCTGCTAGGCCGTGAGCCAGCAGGTTGTCGGGATAGGTGGCCGAGGCATCGCCTTCCGAGCCCTGCAAGGTGATGACACCGGTTGCGTCATCGACAGCATAGGTCACAGCCTCAACACCCTCGTCGGGAGTGAATTCCATCCAATAGTAATCATCGCCCAAGTCTATCAGGGAGTTCCGCCCCCATGCCAGAATCAGGCCGTAGCCGTACTCCTCGTTGTAGGCCACATATTGTCCCAAGGGCACAGTGATTGTGGTGCCGCCGTCGGTACCGTCGTCGCTCAACTCGCCCTGCACCCACACGCCGGTTCCCTCGCCGTAAGCCAGAGGATCGAGCAGATATACCTTGTTGTCATTGCCATAGACGATTTTCATCTGCCCGGTTTGCTGCGTAGCTTCAAATCCGTAGAGGCTTGCAGTCATGAACTCTCCCGAGCGACTGTAGGACACGACGGTTCCTTCGGGTTGCTCGGTAATTATCTCCACATCGGCTTTGATAGATGGTTTGCTCATCTTGTGGACAGTTTGGGCACTCATGCAAAACGCCATGGACACCACAATGCTAAGTAGTAATAATTTCTTCATAATATAAAATGTGGCAGCACTTTGGTTTAACAATGGAAAAGATCAATGTGTGTAGTTAATGATTAACTGTTTTTGTCACGTTTGATTTTCACTTATCTCAGTGCTGCATTTCAAGAAAAGAAAATCAACAATGACATTGCAAATATAAAAATAAAAACCGAGAATACCATTCCATTTGACAGAATTCTTAAAAAAACATACTACCTTTGTAGTCAACGAAATCATAAAAAAGCAAAATGGACAATGTGAAAACCACCGAATTGCTGCGCACCTCGCAGAGCTGGGACGGCGCACAAATCCCCAATTTCCCGCAAGATAATGCCGAGATTGTCTCAATCAGATATGAGTTTGCTCCTGGAGAGAAACTTGCATGGCACCATCACGACGTGATAAACTTTGGGCTCGTTCAGCAGGGCGAGCTCACCATTATCGACATCAATGGCAATGTCAAGGTGGTGCACCAGGGAGAGTCCGTCGTTGAAATGGTAGGCACTATCCACCACGGAGAAAACAATGGTAACCAAACGGTGATTCTCGTTATGTTCTATGTTGTACCAAAGGGAATGCCCCTTTCGGTGCAGCATCCCGACATCCCCATGCAATAATTATTTTTTCAACAAAAAAATTAAAGGAGAGAAACACGAAGCAGGACACCGTGGCAGCCCCTATTCACGCAGCCTGGAGTCGATGATGATAGTCACGGGGCCGTCGTTGACGAGCGACACCTGCATGTTGGCACCAAACACACCGTGCTTCACCTCCTTGCCCATCAGTTGCTCCACCTCCTTGCAGTAAAGCTCGTAAAGGGGCACTGCCAGCTCGTGACCGGCAGCGTGGATATAGCTGGGGCGGTTGCCCTTCTTGGTCGAAGCGTTGAGCGTGAACTGGCTCACCGCCAGCACCTCGCCGGCACTGTCAAGAATGTTGCGGTTCATTACTCCATTCTCGTCATCCATTACTCTCAGGTTCACAGTCTTCATTGCCAGCCACTTGGCATCGTCGTCGGTGTCGCCCTCGCGCACGCCCACCAGCACCATGTAGCCACCTTTTATAGCACTATGAAGCTCGCCGTCAATCGACACCGATGCCTCAAGCACTCGTTGAATTACTATTCGCATAATGATTGGTAAATTTTGATTTTCTTGCCGTTAGATTGTCTTTACGTTAGAATTTATTGCCCACAAAGATACAAAAACTATTGCAAACAGTTTCATTTCAAACAAATATCATTCACAATGCCGGGCAAAATCGTGCAATTCTCACTTTTTTTACACAAATCATTTGGCATTTAAAAAAATTGCATTACCTTTGCACCGCTTTTCGAGCCCAGATGGCGGAATCGGTAGACGCGCTGGTCTCAAACACCAGTGGGGTAACACCCGTGCCGGTTCGACCCCGGCTCTGGGTACTAATTTAACTCGAAAGTAATCGCTAAAGTCTTGATTCAAGGCTTTAGCGATTTTCTATTTCCCACTTTTCCCCCACAAATTTTCTCCCCAAATACATATTGGCAGGGACTTCTATCAGTAAAACATGGTTCTCATACCCATCCTTATCCGTGCAAGGCAGATATGAGCATGCACTGGAACTGAAGGATTCAGAAATCAAACGGTACACGCAGAAGCTCTTTCAACTTCTCCTTATGCTGGTCATTCACTTCAATCTTCCGAGTCTTATCCGATACGCCTATGACAATAACACCACCATCCGCATTGGCAAATGCCACAATGGGTACAGCCAAAGCCCTCGCCTCTATCAGAATGACTTTGCAAATCAAGCGTCTAACCTTCCTTACGAGTTTGTATTTCTTGTATGGTCATATCGTTTGCAAATTTAATCAATTATGGTCTATTCTATTTATAATTCTACCCATTTTTACAATAGAAGGGCTAAGCATCAATAAATCAATTACATCCATAACATTATCTGCCTTTTCAACATCTTCTTCATCCATAAATAATCGATAACATTTCAAAAGAATCTCAAAGAGTTCTTCTTCATTGTAATGAATAGCAACGTTTTTGCTGCCGATAAGCATCTTAATACATTGGTAACATTCATATGGGTATGCATTGTAATTATTTTCAAGATACTTGATAATCTCATGAATGCCGCTCCCTATAGAATCTTCGACCCATATCTTCAACATATCCATAAAGAGATATATCTTCTCTTCTGGCATATGGTTACACCATAATAAGAAAGCATCTCTAATCTTTTCACGTTTGTCAACAGCATAATCTTGCAAAAATTGCTCGCTTTGTTCTTCATAAGTTTCATCTGATAGATGCTTGTATGCCAATGGAATTATCTTTATTATAACTTCTTCTTCATTTTTTGAGAGTATATCGTCAAACATTGCTTTTGACAGGTCTTTTGCTTTTTCATATCTAATCCCGAAAAACATAATCTGTATCAATATTGGTTGAGCCCTTTTATTATTTATAATCATTCTGAAATACGGCAAGATAGACTCGGGACTATTATACCAGAACCAGTGCATCCTATCTGCGTTCAGAAAAAGATAATCGGAAATGGGCTTTGTGGCAAATCTGAACATTACGTCATTGTAAAGGTTGTTGTCATAACACTCTTTTTGCAAATAATACATTGCTGTCAATTGTTGCTCAAGGCTTAGCTTGTCAGTACTATCTATAAAGAATTGATAGACCTCTTGCTTTATTTGAGGATGTTTGCCTGCTTTTGTCAATGATTGTATCGCATATCCTTGCGTACTGTTTATGCCAATATTTAACATGTCATTAACGACAGTATCACTATTAAATGAATCCTCTATATTTGCATCATACTTTGTATGGTATTCTGACAGTATAATGGTTTTCAAGAATTCCAAGACTTGGTCAATATGCATCCCTTCAATCGTTGTAATTAGGTTAAGAACCTCAAATAGCTTATAGCTACACCCCTCTTTATGGATTCCTTCATACATATCCAAACATCTCCATAAAAATGGTAACAATTGATTCAAAGGAAAGTTTCCGATAATCAATCCTGCAAAACCTGACAACTTGTATAAAGCGGAAACTTTATCATCTTCAAATAATTTGAAAACAAATGGTGCGAAATACTCAGCTCTTTCACTAACACATTGTTTGAAGGCATCAGCATGTACTCTCTCATCAAAAAAACGGTGCTTTCCATTAGCATAGCTCTTTATACCATAAAATGATTTTAGCCAGCTTTCAGATGAAACCGTTTTGTATTCATCGCTAGACATAAGACCCCCACAAATTGACGCAGCTGTTATATCGTGATCTGGTTTTTCATTCTGCCACTCATAACCAAATCGTCTGTTCAGTTCTTGATATCTTCTTTTAATTTGTTTATTGCGTAGATTTTCTGGGATGGACCAGATTAGTTTTCTTTGATTATACCCTAAATACGGAAAAAACAAGCCATTGTATGACCTATCCTTATCACAAACCTGAGCTGAATCTGATTTAAATTCATATATAAGTTTTTGGCACATCGCCAATGTGCTTAAATCAATCTGCGAAAACCATTTCCTTAATACTTCAAGATAATAATAGGAAATATCGCTAAACCCAAGCAGTTCGTTCAATAATTTATTATCTTTTAAAATCGATATAAGAGTTTCAGAGAACAGAGTTGGGCTACATATCATTGCTCTAAATGCAAATTCATAGCAGGCGGCTTCATTTTGATCGATCAACATTTTGACGTCCTCAATAGCTGCATTTGGACAAGTCTTCACTTTATCCATGAGCAATTCTACTAACCATTCATGTAATTTATAGACCTGATCATGACGACTTCCATATATAGGAAATACATTGTCGTAATCAATATCGCCCATACATGACTGAACTTTATATTTATTTATAGCTTTGATTATGCGGTCTCTCAATAATGGATAAAACTTATCTGGATGATCTTCTTTAAGAAAAGTACAGATATCATCCAAAGTACATTTAATTGCACCCTTATCATTCTCAACCCTATCTTCATTTGGTGATAGAATATAATCTAACAATTCAGGAATGTTCGAAAGCACAAACTTTACATTGCTCTTACACGCCTGATGTAAAAAAACTGCTTTGTCAAAATATGTGTTGCACAACACTTTATACCATTTGGTAACAATTTCTAAAGAATAATCCGGCGTGACATGTAATATATTTCGAACAATAATTTTTCTAGTCTCTTCATCTTTAATTCTATCAACTATGCTATATACTTCTTTTGGACTATTCTGAACATGATTCCACAAAAAGCCAATTACTTTTTCATAAACCGAATCACCAACTTTCATGTTACAGATGTCATCAATAATGATAGGTGTTATCACATTGAACCATTCTTTAATCCATGTTCGCCTTATAAATGCATAAAACAGTATTGTGTTTTTAGCATACAAATCCTTAATGCTTTTTCTTTCAAATGGAAGAATATCTCCCCGATTTGCCATGCCCCATAAAAACATGAGTTGAATGTGTGGCCTTATTTTCCCAGAGAACAGGATGGCTTGAACATCCTCGTTATACTGTTTGATGTTTTTGGCTCGCTCATAGTCAAGAACCACGTTCACCGTTGAACGAATAAATAATCCTTGATGCTTCTCCTCTGCCAACAGCTCTTTAATAAACTGACGATTTTCTTTGGTATATAACCGTGCAAACACATAGTCATACATGCTCTGATGGAAGAAAGTTGCCCTATTGCCAACTTGTTCTATCAAGCCCTGGCTTATCAGATAGTTTGCTTCTTTAAAAGAGTTTGTGTCATAATCCCATTGAGGTGTGAGCGTCTCATCTTGATATATTTTTTGAGCAAGATTATAGAGTATTTCTTCTGCAAGCCTTTTGTTAATACTTACTTCAGCCATGTCAATACTTTGCCTCCACAATTCATCGTAAAGCTCAGAAATAGATGTGAATGCCTTATTTTTCTTTTTATTACCAGCAAATACTTTGCAGAAAACATTTAGATGTTGTGGTGTCTGTAGAATTGTAGCCGTTTTCTTGTCCAATTGTTTATACAGACCCTTTTGAAGTTTGTTCACAACTCCCTCAACTTCTTCATTGCTTAGTGCTCCTAATTTTATCTGTGCTTCATTCTCTAACTCACTTAATTTAGGATCAAATTCCAAATCGAAAGACCTACAAGAAACAATGATTCTTACATTTCTCAAACTGTTATTCGAAGAAAATAACTTGATTAAAGATATAACATTCTCAAGTTTTTTTCGGTCTTTCGTTATATATTGCGAGAGGGCATCAATCTGATCTATTATGAGGACAGCTTTCTTTTCCTGTATCAGGCTGGAGAACGTGTTTATCAAGACCTCAAGTTGTTCATTACTTGATAGCCCTAGCATTTGAAATCTATCGGCTTTGATTGCAAAACATTTTATGCCGTCTGCTTCTAGCCTATGTACTACTTGCTTCACGACAACGCTTTTCCCCATGCCGGCATTGCCTACAAGTAGTTTTACATTGGATTCATTTTCGGTCAAATCCTTAATGACCCAATTGTATAGTTGGCCTATTTCTTTACGCTCGATAAATGAATCCTTCAGGTGATGGAAGTTGTTATTGATCAAATAAAAAGCAGTGAGATTCTCACTTATAACCTCTTCCGCTTCCTTTATTGCTTGAGCAAAACGAGCCTTTTTTTCTTGAAAGATTTGTTTCCATCTGTCAATAGTAGATTCAACATTATTCCTGCTAACAATTTCATCTTGGCAAAAAGAATAAATATGGCTGGCGCAATTACCTTTTTTTTTATAATCCCGAATAAAATCTTCTGTTATGTACTTCCAATATAGCCTCTTTGCATCTGCATCAACAGAAAAGAATATACACACCTCATTTAACATCCGTTCAGCATAGGCTACAAAGTATCCCGGAATTTCCGCCTTATTCTTCCCTCTATATTTTGTTTTGTAGGTTTTTGCTTGTATGGTTATCTTACCATCAAGACCATTTTGGGAATCAATAAGTTCGATAAAGCCATCGGTATTTGATGACTTGTCATGACATTTAACATTGTGCGCAATAGCCTGAGTGCCAAGGAAAAGAGTCCTAATAAATATGTTCGACTTTTCGTCTAGAATATCATTGGGATCTGTTACCTGCCTTGGCTTAAAAAATGTATCTTCCATTGCTAAATAAATAAGACAGATGCACTTTCTTCTAAGTTTTGCTTATTAGATATTGTATAAAATTCTGTCGCTGTCTGCTCCATATACTGCCTTTACGAGGTAAACCATAAAAACGAGTGAGTTCATCTTCTAAAGCATCAAGAACAACAGGATTAGAAAGCTTATCGGCTTTGTTAGTTTCACACAACCAACCAATTTCGCTAAAATCAACGTCAGGGAGCAAGAAGTAACGGACATTATTATCCGATGCCCAAACCGCACCCATTTCATTTAGACAGATTTCACTCTCCCTGTACTTTTGGGATATCATTAAGAAAGAGAAATCCGCTTTTTGTATATTTTCTCTGATATGCCATCGAATATCCTCTCCATTTCTAATTCCCATCTCCTCAATAGAGGTACAGAAAATATCTTCATGACTTAATCCGATACCTAACTGCAATATATAATCCGTGAATTTCTCCATAATATCCTTATCCTTAGAAGAATGACTAATAAAAATACGCTTGGCATTCTTCCTTTCTTCTAATGATAAGATACAATCCACAATTGTTTTCATTGCTGTATAGTGAACTATTTTGTCACCTCTACTATAATCATCGTTATGTTGTCTTAGTTCATAACTAATGACAGGGTATTTATAGGCTATGACCGATTGTAATTCTGTAATTGCTTCTCGATATTCGTCAACAGCCCCTTTTATCGTATAATCAGTAAATAGTACGTTCCCATAAGGGATAAGCGTTTTGTCGACCCCTATCCTTTCATCGGAAATCCTTTTACACCTTAATGCCAACTGATATATATTTGTTCTCATTTTATCTATCTACTATTGTACAGTGATGCTGCTCAGCATATTATTAATATTTCTGTTTCTTTGGAATCATACCGCGGACACCACCCTTGGGATTCTCTACGTCGCCCTTGTAGCGAGGAATTAGGTGCATGTGGCAGTGGAAAACGGATTGACCAGCGGCCTCGTTGATGTTAATGCCTACGTTATAGCCATCAGGGTGAAAGCGCTCGTCTATCTTTTGTTTGACGTATTGCAGCATTACATTCATGGCCTCGCGCTCATGATTGGTGAGGTCGAAGTATGAGGCCACATGTCGTTTGGGTATAATCAACGCATGACCAGGTGAAACAGGGTAGCCGTCATAGAATGCGACACAAGTCGCCGTTTCGCAGATGATTTCCACCCTGCGAGACAAACGACAGAATGGGCATTTCTCGCCTTCAACTCGTGGGAGTTTGTTGAAATGGTTATATTGGTAGAGTTCGTAACTCTTGTTAGCAACAAGGCTCTTGAACGGCAAT
>CAMJZF010000004.1 GCA_946410125.1 uncultured Prevotellaceae bacterium
CTAAGATTGTTGAGCGCATGGTTGAGCCCGAGCGCATCTTCACTTTCCGTGTAACTTGGATCGACGACAAGGGTGAGGTTCAAACCAACCTTGGATACCGCGTGCAATTCAACAGTGCCATTGGCCCGTACAAGGGTGGTTTGCGCTTCCACAAGGCTGTTACTCCTTCAATGCTTAAGTTCCTCGGCTTTGAGCAAACTTTCAAGAATGCTCTTACTACTCTTCCAATGGGTGGTGGCAAGGGTGGATCTGACTTCGACCCAGTTGGCAAGAGCGATGCTGAGATTATGCGTTTCTGCCAGGCTTTCATGCTTGAGCTCCGTCACAACATTGGCCCCGATCAGGACGTTCCTGCAGGCGACGTTGGTGTTGGTGGCCGTGAGATTGGCTTCCTCAATGGTATGTATCAAAAATTAGCTCGTCAGTATCACACTGGCGTTCTCACTGGCAAGGGTATGACTTGGGGTGGTTCTATTCTCCGTCCTGAGGCTACTGGTTTTGGTGCTCTCTATTTCACTGAGCATGTTCTTCGCACTGCCGGTAAGGACATCAAGGGTAAGAAGGTTGCTCTCTCTGGCTTCGGTAACGTTGCTTGGGGTGCTGCTACCAAGGCTGTTGAGCTCGGTGCTAAGGTTGTTGCCATTTCTGGTCCTGACGGCGTTTGCGAGATTCCCGAAGGCATCACTAAAGAGATGATTGACTATATGCTCGACATGCGTGCTTCTAACCGCAACAAGGTTCAAGATATGGCCGACAAGTTCCCTGCACAGGCTAAGTTCACTGCTGGAAAGAAAGCTTGGAGCATTCCTTGCGACATTGCTCTTCCTTGCGCATTCCAAAACGAGCTTAGCGAGGATGACGCTAAGGAATTGAAGGCTAATGGCTGCTGGTGCTGCTGCGAGGTTTCTAACATGGGTTGCCAACCTGGCGCTATCCACTTCTTCCAGAAGAACGGCATCCTCTTCGCTCCTGGCAAGGCCGTTAACGCTGGTGGTGTAGCTACCTCGGGTCTTGAGATGACTCAGAACGCTGCTCACCTGAGCTGGTCGGCTAAGGAAGTTGACGAGAAGCTCCACTGGATCATGGAGAACATCCACGAGCAGTGCGTGAAGTTCGGTACTCAGGCCGACGGCACTATCGACTACGTGAAGGGCGCTAACATCGCTGGCTTCATGAAGGTTGCTCAGGCTATGCTCGAGCAGGGTGTTATCTAATATCGTTATCAACAAATGATATAACAATAGATAATAATAAATATATTTTGATGTCCGCTTCTTCTTCTCAAGAGGCGGACATTTGTTTGTTTCAAGGAATTTTATTATTTTTGTGTCGCAATTACAACACATATTTTAAAACTATAATAAATTATGAAAAAATTAGTATTAGTGAGCATTGTAGCTCTCATGGGCATTTTCACAATGAATGCCGCTCAAGGCGAGAAGGCCTTTGGGGCACAGTTTAACTACGCTTCAAAGCATTCTATGGTAGGACTTGGACTTAATTTCAATTATGAGTTCATCAACAATGTGCGCGTGGAACCAGAGTTTATCTACTACTTTAAGAATGAAGGACTTAATGCATTTAACGTTAATCTGAATTTCAATTACCTAATTCGCACAAGTAGCAGGTTTGCCATTTATCCATTGGCTGGATTCTCTTATGCAAGAATTACCCCCGAGATTGGTGATGGCGTGAACCGTTTTGGTGCCAATGTGGGCGTGGGTGTTGAATACAGCATTAACAACCGTTTTGCATTCTATATTGAGGAACGCTTCCAGATTCTCAAGGACATGAACCAGAGTGTTACCGGTTTAGGTGTGAAATACAAGTTCTAATGCTATCATGATTGGGCACCCCCCAATCAACATGAAAAGAGCCACAGCAGACAAGTAACTGCAGTGGCTCTTTAATAATTGGCGATTGTCGTTAAAAATTGAAATCGTCTTTCTCTTTGGTAACGTTGCGGAAGTACAGCTTGCCATCCTCATATTCTTTGGTTGCAATGAGCGTTGGCTTTGGCAACTTCTCATAATACTTGGAGATTTCAATCTGCTCACGATTTTCCGAGATTTCCTCAAGATTATCGGTCTTTTCGGTGAATTCCTGAAGCTTCTTCTCAAGGTCATTCTTCATGTCGGCCGAGATTTGGTTGGCACGCTTGCCAATGATAGCAACGGTCTCATAGATGTTGCCGGTTTGCTCAGCGAGGTCAATCAGGTCGTGAACAGTAGTGTTTTGTGGAGCGTTTGATTTCTTGTAATCTATAGCCATTGTAGTGTGTCTATTAATTATATGTGAGTTATGTTATTTTCGGTTTAGGAATTTGTCGGCAATCTTAAAGATGTTGTCGGCTTCCTTGCGGTTCTCGCTGTTAGGATAGTCGTTTATGAAAGCATAGTATTCGTCAACCACAGTCCTGAAGCGTTCCTCTTTCTTCTCATCAACACTCATCTGTGCCTCTTTGAAGCGCGACTTGAGTATCAACATCTCCAGTTTCTCTTTGTATTTACTATAAGGGTAAGCCTTAATGGCGTTCTTGGCAGTAATAACTGCACTCTCGTAGTTGTTGCCAAGATAGCCTCCAAGGTTGTAATAGAGCTGGGCGTTCTCAAGCTCTTTGAGCACTAATTTGTCCTGAAGCTCAAAAATCGCGTTTTGAGCAATCGCCACCTTGTCACTCTTGGGGAAATAGTCAAGAAATGCCTGCAACTCTTCAATAGCCTTGAGTGTCTCGCTCTGGTCAAGCTGCGGCTCGGGTGAGTCAAGGTAGTAGCCATATCCAGCATAGTAGCGCGCCAACTCGGCAAATTGTCCCTTGGGGTACTGAGTGTAATACTGCTTGAAATAGGAGCCTGAGTTGAGATAGTCGTGATTCTCATAATGGCTCAACCCCAACAGATATAGGCATTCCTCACCTTTCTCGGTCCCTTTGAAGATGGGGACAAGGTCGGCAAGTATTGTGTAGGCTTGAGTATACTTTTTGTTCTCAAAGGCCTTCTTTGCGTAATCATACTTGAGGTTATAGTCGCTGCTCTTGAGCACTTTGTTGTACTCGCCGCAACTGGTGAGCATCACAATCACTGACAATATTATCAATAAATGGCGTGTCATTTCAATAGTTACAATATTAGCGTGCAAAGTTACACATAATTCCCCATATAACAAGCCATTTGATGCAAAAAACATTTAAAAACAGCCCAAACGGCAAACCTAAGTCATTTTTTTGCTGCTAAGTATATTGAATTTTGAGAATGGATATTAAATATAACTACTATAGATTAGCTAACAAATAAGGGGCACAAATAATTGAACCCCTTATCATGTAAAGTTGTTGAATCTTTTAGAAGTTGTAACCGAGATTGATTGAGAACGTGTGGTTTTTAGCGCTGTTGTGGTTGAACGCTCTGGTTCTCTTACCATTAACATTTACCAATCCGCCATCGTAGTTAAAACCGGCGTAATATTTCTTAAGAATGGTAATACCGGCTCCAAACGCAATACCCATGTCGAATGGTTTCACATAGGCACTGTTCTTGTCGTTGATATTTGCCTCACCCAAAATCTGAACTTCATCACGGGTGGCGTGTGAGGGGTCTAACATTGAAGTACCGTCATTCTCATCCATGGGCACGATATAATTGAATTCAGGATTTCCTGTGAGGTCAAGAGCGCCGAGTTTTACTTTCTCCACGTCATTGCGGATGTAGGCCTTGCCGCCAAGTCCGTAGGCAAAATACGGACCTAAGTTAACTTGCAGCTGATATTTGCTGTTGATGTTATAACGATAGGAAGCCTGAACCGGAATGCGAATGTTGTGCATGGTGATATTGGCAGAATAGTCATCAAGGTAAACACCTTCTACTTTCTTGCTGTTGTCCTGCTTAAAGCTGAATTTGGCACCAGTTGAGCTGTAATAAACTCCTGTGTTAATCCACAGACTCTTAAAGACTGGTATGTCGACGCTAACGCCAAAGTTGATGCCGGCTTTTTTGTGAACATCAAGGATATAGGGTTGGTCGCCGAAAATTTTAGAAACATCATTGTCGTGGATGTTGTTTCTCATTCCAACGATGTTAAGACCGGCGCGAAAACCAATTGTTACTTTGTCACTCGACTTCTCGGTAGAGAAAAAGTCTTCGAAACTTTGTGCTTGAATGCTGAGGGCAGTGATAGCTGCCACAGCAAAAATCATTAATTTTTTCATTTCGATATGTTATTGTTTTAGTTATTATTATTCTCGGTAAGGGAATTAATCTTTCCAAACTGCAAAATTACTTCTTTTTTTTAAATAATGTGCTAAAATGGTTATAAAAAAACCGCCCAGCAGTAAAGCTGAGCGATTTTAATAAAACGTTTAGTTCGTTGGGGAATTGGGTTATTCCTCATCAAGGAGGATTTCCATCACCTTGATGGCACTCTTCATCACCGATGTGCCGGGGCCAAAGATTGCTGCCACGCCAGCCTTGTACAGGAAGTCGTAGTCTTGCATGGGAATCACACCGCCAGCAGTGACGATGATGTCCTCACGGCCAAGTTTCTTGAGCTCCTCAATAACGGCAGGGATGAGAGTCTTGTGACCTGCGGCAAGCGATGAAACACCCAGTACATTTACGTCGTTCTCTACTGCTTGACGAGCACTCTCCTCTGGAGTTTGGAACAATGGTCCCATATCCACGTCAAAGCCGCAGTCGGCATAACCGGTTGCAACAACTTTTGCTCCACGGTCGTGGCCATCCTGTCCCATCTTGGCAATCATGATGCGAGGTTGACGACCTTCTTTCTTGGCAAACTGAGCAGTGAGCTCACGTGCACGCTTAAGGTCGGGATCGGAAATTGCTTCTGCTGAATACACGCCTGAAATTGTTTTAACTACTGCTTTATAACGGCCTACGACTTCCTCGCAGGCATCACTAATCTCACCAAGTGAAGCACGGTCCTTGGCTGCCTCTACTGCTAATGCAAGCAAGTTGCCTTCGCCAGTGCGAACACACTCGGTAATGGCCTTCAAGTCGGCTTGGACTTTAGCCTCGTCGCGGTTCTTTCGCAACTCTTCAAGACGAGCTACCTGCTCGTTGCGTACCTCGGTGTTGTCGATTTCAAGAATGTCGATTGGGGCTTCTTTCTCAAGAGCATACTTGTTGATACCAACGATGGTCTGAGTACCACTGTCGATGCGTGCCTGGGTGCGAGCTGCAGCTTCCTCAATACGCATCTTGGGAACACCGGTCTCAATTGCTTTAGCCATACCACCAAGTTTCTCAATCTCCTGGATGTGATCCCATGCCTTGTGAACGAGCTCGTGGGTGAGACGTTCTACATAGTAAGAACCTGCCCATGGGTCAATAGCCTTGGTAATCATGGTTTCTTGCTGAATGTAAATCTGGGTGTTACGAGCGATACGAGCCGAGAAGTCGGTAGGCAGTGCAATAGCCTCGTCAAGTGCATTAGTGTGCAGCGACTGGGTGTGACCCTGGGCTGCTGCCATTGCCTCGATACAGGTGCGGCCCACATTGTTGAATGGATCTTGAGCTGTGAGCGACCATCCTGAGGTCTGGCTGTGAGTACGCAGCGACATTGACTTGGGGTTCTGGGCACCAAAGCTCTTCACAATCTTAGCCCACAACAGGCGGCCTGCACGCATCTTGGCAATCTCGGTGAAGAAGTTCATGGAAATGCCCCAGAAGAACGACAGGCGGGGAGCAAAAGCGTCAACGCTAAGACCAGCGTTAACACCGGTGCGGATGTAGTCCATACCGTCGGCAAGTGTGTAAGCGAGCTCGATGTCGGCAGTAGCACCGGCTTCCTGCATGTGGTAACCCGAAATAGAAATCGAGTTGAACTTGGGCATGTACTTTGAGGTGTACTCAAAGATGCTTGCAATAATCTGCATCGAGAACTTGGGAGGATAGATATAGGTGTTACGCACCATGAACTCCTTCAAAATATCGTTCTGGATGGTACCAGCCATGTGCTCAAGCTGAGCACCTTGCTCAAGGCCCGAAACAATGTAGAATGCCATGATAGGAAGCACGGCACCGTTCATTGTCATTGAAACCGACATGGTTTCCAGTGGAATTCCGTCGAAGAGCACCTTCATGTCCTCAACCGAGCAGATTGAAACACCTGCCTTGCCCACGTCACCAACCACGCGCTGGTTGTCGGCATTGTAGCCACGGTGAGTAGGAAGGTCGAATGCTACTGATAGTCCTTTTTGACCCGAAGCTAAGTTGCGACGGTAGAACGCGTTACTCTCGGCTGCTGTCGAGAAACCAGCATACTGGCGCACTGTCCAAGGGCGGAATGGGTACATAAGGCTGTAAGGACCTCCCAAGAATGGAGGAATACCTGCCACAAAGTTGAGGTGTTCAAGTCCCTCGATGTCTTCTTTTGTATAAACTTGCTTAATGTCGAGCAACTCGGCATTGCGCCATGGTTCGGCAAGATGCATAGGCTTGTGTTCAACATTGAAAGCCTCGTTTGCTATGTCTATGTTTTTGAAATTTGGTCTCATGTTGCTCGATTATTTTAAAAGTTTAGCATTAAATTCGGTCAATGTAGCTTGTACATTGCTCTTCACGTTGATAAAGTACTTGATGCCAAGTTCCTTGAACGCATCGTTCTCGGGACCGGCAATTACAAACTCGGTGCGGCCGTCAAGATACTTGAAGGCTGCAGGAGCATACTCATCATATTCGGGGTCACTCGAGCAAAGCACGATAACATCGGCTTTCTTTTCAAGTGCGGCATCAATACCTTCCTCAACGGTCTTGAAACCGTTGTTGTCGATAATCTCATAACCGGCACAGGCAAAGAAGTTGCTGCTGAACTGAGCACGAGCCAGGCGCATTGTTAAGTTGCCTATTGTGAGCATGAACACCTTGGGGGTGTGAGAAGCATTCTCGGTTGCAAGGCGCAGTTGCTCGAAGTGGCTTGCCAAGCGTTGGCGGTTGAGAACGTTTTCGGGCTGTGGCTCATAGTTGATATTGGCAGCTTTGCCTTCGCTCTTCTCGGTGAAGTTGGGGAACTGGTTGGTGCCGAGCAGCTGCTCGCGGCGCTTAGCCACCTTGTCGAAGCGGGCTTTGGCGCTTGCGTTAACAGCAGCTGTTACCTCGCCAGCCTCTTGCACTGCCTTGAAGCCACCCTTGTCTTCCACATCGAGGAAGAGTTTCCAAGCCTCTTGTGCAATCGACATGGTAAGGGTCTCAATGTAGTAAGAACCTCCGGCAGGGTCAACAACCTTGTCAAGGTGACTTTCTTCCTTGAGAAGGATTTGCTGATTGCGGGCGATGCGCTCGCTGAAGTCGTCGGGTGTTTGGTATGCCTTGTCAAATGGAGCTACTACAATCGAGTCAACACCGGCCAGTGCTGCCGACATGGCTTGAGTCTGACTGCGGAGTAGGTTTACGTAAGAGTCAAACACTGTCTGAGTAAACTCGGTAGTAGCAGCGTTGACAACCATCTTGCATGCGCAGTCGCACTCAGGATTGTACTGCTTTACAATCTGAGCCCACAACATGCGGGCTGCACGGAACTTGGCAAGCTCCATGAAGTATACTGTCGAGATTCCCATGTTAAACTTGATGCGGGTAGCAACTTCCTGGGCAGGAACTCCAGCCTCGGTGAGCATTGCCATCCATTCATTACCCCAAGCTAAGGCATAGCCAAGCTCCTGGTAGATGAATGCACCGGCATTGTTGAGCATGATAGCGTCAACACTCAACACGCGCAGGTTCTTTATGGGCTTAACGATGTCGAGCAATTCCTTCGCCATGGCCACCATGTCGCCAGGGAATGGCTCTCCGTGCTTGAAATAGCGACGGAATGGATCGAAGTTGATAGAGCCAACAAATGTCTCCTCGGCTCCTTGTTTCTTAATAATCTCAACCAGTTGCTTTGCTACATCGATGGCAACCTTCACGCAGCAGTCAATGTCTACAGCAACCAGGTTAACATCAATCTTGTCGAGCAATGCTGCAAGGTCTACACTCTGCCCGTGAGGCAACTTGAAGCACACGTCGTTGATGCCCTTGTTGAGCACCTCAAGTGCCTTCGCGTTGGCGGCTTTAACGTCGCTAACTTCGATGTCTTGACGCACATACCAGTCGTTGCTGACTTTTGTACCTCTAACAAAGGGATACTCGCCAGGGAGCGACTCTGTGGTCTTAAGGTTCTCAATGTCTACACCACGATAGATTGGCTGAACGTTGAAACCTTCATTTGTTCGCCAAATCATTTTCTTGTTGAAGTCTGCACCTTTCAGGTCAACTTCTGCCTTTGCTCGCCATTCTTCGGGAGTTACGGGGGCAAATTGGTCGAACAATTTTTCAAATTTTTCTGCCATAATTTTTGATAGTAAATTTATATAGTAACTATAGTTGTTTTCTGTTAGATAATTCTTACCCTAAAAAACGACCACAAAGGTACTAATAATTTATTAATTACAGCATCTTCTATCTCCTTTTTAAGTTATTTTACACATTATAAGAATGTCTCAACGACATTTCCACAAATAATACTTCATCACGTGTGCCTTGACACTTAGGATAATTGGAACAGCCCAAAAACTGGTGTCCTGATTTGGCCCTCACCTTCTCTACTGTTGCGCGGTCATACTCTTTCTGAACGCGCATCGCCTTGTGAATGTTCTTCAATGAAGCGTCAAGCTCACGTCTCGCCGCATTGCGCTGCTCAAGGCTCGCCTTTGTGTCGTTGACGGCTTTCATCGCTACCGCCTGTGCCTGTTCAATGGCTGTGCGGGGACGGTCAATGGCTGTGCGGGGACGGTCAATGCCTGTCGGTGGAAGCTCTGGTGCGGGTTCTGGAGTGGGTGGGGTAGGGGGCTCTACTGGTGGCTCACCGCTGCCCGCGCCGCCATTCTCCGTGCATACTTCCGCGCTTTCTGTGGCTCTCCATGCGGATTCTCTGTCGGCACGCAACTGTTCAAACTCCGCGTCTACGTCCTCGCCACGCAGCCTGCGATACATCAACTCACGACTGCTCCATAAAGACGATGCACAAGCATATCGTTGTTATAACCATTCTCAGGAGACATTTTACCATCCTCTCCTTTCTTATAATCAGGATGAACTTCCGCCTCAATACTCTCGTGTATAACTACTTTTAATTTCTTTAAAACTGAAAGATGTACATTAAGACTATCGCTTTTCTTTGTAGCACTGTCATTTAAGTATTTCCCAATCGCATTGTTGCTGATAGCATACTTTGTACCATCATTCATCTCAGGCATATCAACATATTTGCCTTTCTCGTCTTTTGGTGTAACAAGATTTTCTTTAGCCCATTTCTCTGCCTGTTCAATAGGTTTTTCACCGTTGAAATCATGAGTTGGAACACCAACAACTGTTACATATTTCTCAGCAAGACCAGGCATAACAATGCCATTTTTGGCAACTGCCTCATCACGCATACTGTCAAAGTCGTCTTTATCTTCTGCAAATCGGGACGGCACATACTCGTCCTCTTTTTGGTCGAAGAAATTGTCACTGATGCGTGAGCATATTAATTAAGTTTTAGTTGTTTATTTTTTTTGTTCTTATTGGTAGTTGGTTCTCCCTTGTGTCGGTGTCTAATGTGTATCTTATTTTAATGTTGTCTCATCTGCTTCATTCAAATTAATTTCGCGCGTATACGAACATAAAATATATAGTTGCCATGAAAATTATTATAGAGAAAAAACTTTGTTGTTTTGGTTTATCAATTTGTTGATATGGTTTGATAACTCCCAAGACGAGTCATCTGAGACATTGTCTTTGCCTGAAAATAGTTTTGTCCCATCTGTCCCACTTGTCCCACCTGTCCTTGCTTAATATTGAATAAAAATATTTTTGTTAACTTGGTTATGGCTTGGTTTTCTTTGTCTGAAATTGTGTTCTTATGTGGTCTTTTGTTCTTGTGTCCTGCCTGCGAATTAGCCTCTCCCCTTGAGGGGGAGATTGAGAGGGGGCCACAACCTGTCTTATTTGACTAATTATATAAATTGCCGTTTGTTTCTTTGCAATAAAATGATTTTTTTGTAATTTTGTGTTTTAAACTTGAAAACTATGAAAGTAGGTTGCCCAATATTGTATATTGTTGTCCCTTGCTTCAATGAGCAGGAGGCATTGCCCGAGTCGCACGAAAAGCTATCCAAACTTCTTCAGGACATGATAAGTAAGGGAAGCATTGATGGCAAGAGCAAGTTGCTCTATGTTGACGATGGATCCCGCGATGATACATGGCAAATTATTGACCGTCTCGTCAATGAAAATAATCATGTGGCCGCTGTCAAGCTTGCTTGCAACAGCGGTCACCAAAATGCATTGATGGCGGGTCTTGCCGCTGCAGCAGATTATTGCGACTTCACGGTGAGTATTGATGCCGACTTGCAGGACGACATTACAGTAATACCGCAGATGGTTGAACGCTTTCAGGATGGATGCGACATAGTGTTTGGCGTGCGACGTGAGCGCAAAACCGACACTTGGTTCAAACGCACCACTGCTGCAATGTTCTACCGCATGATGAACAGCCTGGGTGTCTCAACCATTGAGAATCATGCCGATTTTCGCCTCATGAGTCGTCGCGCCGTGCTTGCTTTGCTCGACTATAAGGAACGCAACCTGTTCATTCGGGGCATTGTCACCAATCTCGGCTATAAAACCGATTGCGTTTATTACGACCGTTCGGCACGTCTTGCCGGCGAGAGCAAGTACCCCTTCAAGAAGATGATGAATTTTGCCATCGACGGCATCACATCTTTCAGCGTTAAACCGGTGCGCATGGTGTTCATGATGGGAGTTTTGTTCTTAATCATAGCCTTGATTATGCTCATCTATGTGCTCACGGCCGTCTTCATGGGGCGCTCGGTATCGGGCTGGCCCTCACTTATCTTGTCGGTGTGGCTTGTTGGGGCTTTTATCTTGATGGGTCTTGGAATAATAGGTGAATATGTGGGCAAAATCTACACCGAGGTCAAGAATCGCCCGCGATATAACATCGACACTACTATCGGTTTCGACAAAGAATGAACGAGATGAAAAAGTTGCTGTTTCTTACATTGTTCACCTTGGCTTTGGCATTGCTGCCCATCATGGCATTAAGGGGTGATTTGTGGCTCTCAAGCGACTTTTTGCATCAAGAGATTTCTTTTATTCTAGAAACTAAGCGCATGCTTGCCACGGGAGCGCCCTGGTGGTCATGGAATACCTATCTGGGCAGCGACTTCATTGGCTCTTATGCTTTTTACACTCTCACGAGCCCATTTGTGTGGATTAACTGTCTGTTGCCCGAATCATTAATAGGCTATAGTGTTGCTATCACGTTTGTACTTAAATTCCTATGCATGGCTTGGCTATCATGGTTTTATTTACGAAAAATGGGAGTGAGTCGCGAGGTTTCGGCACTTGCATCTTATCTCTTCACCTTTTCTTCCTTCAACATAGCATCGCTGTATTACTATCATTTTTATGAGCCGATAATCGTATTCTTGTTGCTGCTTATTGCTGTGGAGCGTTTGCTAAGGCGCGAGCGTTGGGGTATGACATGCGTGACAATAGCTTCATTTGCAGTAGTGTTTGTGAATTTCTATTTTGCGATTGGAACGCTAATTTTTACTCTCTTATATGTAATTTTCAGAGCATTAAGCGGTGAGATTGACTTTTCGTTTAAGGTTGCGGCAAGAGGACTTGTTGCCGTGTTGGTGGGAGTGCTTATGTGCTCGGCATTACTGTTCCCAGTGATGAACCAGATGCTTGTAACAACGCGTGTCGATGCTCAAAGCGGCATCGATGCGGTAGCGTTTCTCAATATCATTGAACGCTTTCGCACTTTGTTCATGCCAAAGGTGCTTGAGGGTACTACAGTGTTTGTCCCTGGTGGTTCGGGGTCGTTTAGTAATGAAGCCTGTATTGCGGTGTTTGGATTATCGTTGGCAATGATTTATGCCTGGCGACACCGCGACTGGCTTGCTGCGTTGCTTATAACATCTCTGATATTTTATCAAACTCCATTGAATGGTGTCTTCACCTTGTTTACCAATCCGCTTTACACTCGTTGGGCTTATGCTTTGACATTGGTGATTGTGCTGTGCTCGGCTCGTGTACTTGATGAAAACAGGAGCGTTAAAAGGGGAGTGGTAAGTTATTCAATCATTGCCTCTGCAATCGTGCTGGTCTTTGTTGCATTAGTAGTCTGCAACGGTGGTATTCACTTCCCGGGACCTCGGTTTTGCGCTCTGGTAGTCTTGTTTTTTGCCGGGATTATTGCTTTAGCTCTATGGGGTTGCGGCAAATTGCCAATGCGTTGGCTCAAAGTTGCAGTTTTAGCATGTGTGGTAGGTCAAATGTGGCTGTTTCTGTTGAACCTGGGCTCTGATTCTCTGTCTTATAAAACCTTGATGGGAAAAGTGGAAAGGGGTAGTGATGTGGTTACATCCCGCACCGACTTCCGAGCTGATAAGGGTTTCTTATATTTTAATGCAGGATTGCTTCGCAACCGTGCAAGTGTGTCGGGGTATCATTCTGTAATAATGCGCGACGTGGATGTTTTTCTCAGGACTGCCACTCATGATTTCTGGGCTAAGAACAAACTTAGGCCTAATATTCATCAGGATGAGATGGATGCGTTGCTATCGGTAAAGGAAATCTATGATATCGACTCGGTTGGGAATATTGAAAAGCGAGTCAATAGGTATTTCATACCAATGGGCTTTGCCTTTGATAAATACATTCTGGAAAGCGACTTCCTCAAGTTGCGTGAAATGGAAGATGTGAACTTGCCGTTGTTGATGCTCTCGGCTATGGTAAGCGGCGAGGGGCACGAATGTATGAGTAAGATGAATTTATCGGAGCCTATTGATTTAGACAGTGTCGTAGCCAAGAGGCGTGAGTTCACAGCAACCGATTTTAAAGGGACTTCAACGGGATTTACTGCCAAAGTGAATCTGCCGTCAACCAAGATGATGTTTTTCAGCGTTCCCTATTCTAAAGGTTTTACTGCAACGATTGATGGAAACGTTGTGCCTATCTATAAGGCTAACTTGTGTATGATGGCTTTAAAAGTGCCTGGAGGAAAGCATTCTATCGTTTTTGATTACTTCCCGCCTGGACTAAGGACGGGGATGTGGCTTAGTCTGTTAGGGCTTTTGCTACTCTTGATAATTTTCTTTGGTGATAAAAGTAAAATAACGGCTCACCGCAATAAACGATGAGCCGTTGATTTTTAAGAGATTAATGACTACTCGCCCTTGATGGCTGCAACACCGGGGAGAGTCTTGCCCTCAATAGCTTCGAGCATTGCTCCACCGCCGGTAGAAACGTAAGAAACCTGATCGGCAAGACCAAACTTGTTGATAGCAGCAACCGAGTCGCCACCACCAACGAGAGAGTAAGCTCCGTTCTTGGTTGCCTCGGCAACATACTTGGCAATCTCGCCTGTACCCTTGGCAAAGTTCTCAAACTCAAACACTCCCACTGGACCGTTCCACAAGATAGTCTTACTCTTCATGATGATTTCTTTCCACAATGCAAGCGATGCTGGGCTGGCATCCATGCCTTCCCATCCGTCCTCGATGTTATGGGTGTCGAAGATGCGTTGCTCGGTGTCATTGCTGAATTCACGACCAGCAACAGTTGCTACCGAGAGCTGAACATGCACACCTTTTTTCTTTGCCTCGGCAAGTACGTTAAGTGCCTCGGGCATGAGGTCGTCTTCATGAAGCGAGTTACCAATCTTACCTCCCTCGGCCTTGAAGAATGTGAATCCCATGCCACCGCCAATGATAAGGTTGTCAACCTTGTCGAGAAGGTTCTTGATAACAGCAAGTTTCGATGACACCTTGCTGCCGCCAATGATAGCGGTAAAGGGATGCTGTGCGTTCTTGAGGACATTGTCGATAGCTGTTACCTCTTTCTCCATAAGAAGGCCAAGCATCTTGTTGTCTTGATCGAAATAGTCGGCAATCACAGCTGTCGAAGCGTGACGACGGTGAGCTGTGCCAAATGCGTCGTTTACATAGCAGTCAGCATAACTTGCAAGGGTCTTTGCGAACTCTTTTTGACGAGACTTCATCTCTTTCTTGGCATCATCGTAGGCTGGGTCATCCTTGTCAATACCAATGGGCTTGCCTTCTTCTTCGGGATAGAAACGCAGGTTTTCAAGCAAGAGTACCTCGCCTGGCTTGAGTGCGGCAGCGGCATCGGCTGCTTTAGCGCAGTCGGGAGCAAATTTCACCTCTGTGCCAAGAGCGGTAGCTACTGCATCAACAATCTGGTTGAGTGAAAGCTTTGGATTGACCTTGCCTTTGGGTTTGCCCATGTGCGACATAACCACCAGCGAACCGCCATCGGCGAGAATCTTTTTCAAGGTAGGCAACGCCCCACGGATGCGGGTGTCGTCGGTTATCTTACCTTCTTCGTTCAGGGGAACGTTGAAATCTACACGTACAATTGCCTTCTTGCCAGCAAACTTGTAATCATTAAAAATAGCCATGATTTGATTTTAATTTAAAATATTACCTAATGTTTTTGTTTGCAAATATACAAAAGTTTTTACTGAAGTTTCTAAAAAAATGACAATAAATTGCCTCATTATTCTAAATTAACGACAGTTATGCCTGCACCTCCCAGTTGCACATGCTCGTCGTGGTAGCTTTTTACCTCGGGGACAGTATTTAGGTACTGGCGAATGGCTTCTTTCAAAGCACCGGTACCTGTGCCATGCAGAATGCGCAATGTCTTATATGTAAACTGAATGGCATCGTCTACGAAATAGGTGATAGCCTGGACTGCTTCATCGGCTCGCATTCCGCGCACGTCAATGTCGGGCTTGAAGTTCAGTTGACGAGCCCTGATTTCATCGGCTGTCGACTTGGTAATCGACGGTTTCTCACGTCCCTCGGCTTTGCGCATCGTGCGTTCCAGTCGAGAGGTTTCAACACGAGTTTTTAGGATTCCGAAGGCAACTACGGCATACTTCTCATCGATGCTTATAATAGTGCCTACAGTAGATGAACCACCTTTAAGAAGCACATTGTCTCCTGCCTGTAAGCGACGGTCTTTATCCTCTTTTTTTACAATATGTGTTTTCTTTGATTTATCTTTGGGGGAAGGGGCTTTGTTGATGGGGCGCAAGGGTTTGATTTCCTTGAGCCTTTCAGCTTGATCTTCTTCGGCAAGTCGGCGCTTGAAGTCCTCAAGTTGCTGCCTAACCTGACGAGTCTTTTCCTTCTCGGCCTGCACTTCCTTGATATCCTTAATGGTACGTTCTACCTGTGAGTTGCTCTTGGCTATTATGTCAAGGGCTTCGCTCCTTGCATCTTTAAGGATGGCTTTATACTCATTGTTGAGTTTCTCAAGCCGTTCATTATACTGCTCGGCAATGGCATTAAGCTTTTTCTCCTTTTGATGTATGTCATAGCGCTTGTTTTCCCAGTACTTGCGGTCACGCACGATATCGAGCAAGTATTTATCCATGTTTACATAGTCGCTGCCAACAATCTCACAAGCCTTATCAATTACCTCGCGGGGTATGCCCGTCTTGCGGGCAATCTCAATGGCAAAGGAACTGCCTGGATAGCCAATCGACAATTGGAACAAAGGCTTCATCTGTTGGCGGTCATAAAGCATGGCACCATTGACAATTCCCTTAGTCTCATCGGCAAAATGCTTAAGATTCTGATAGTGGGTAGTTATCACTCCCATGATACGGTTCTTGTTGAGATGGTCGAGAATTGCCTGGGCTATAGCACCGCCAATCTGCGGTTCTGTTCCACTTCCAAACTCGTCAATCAGTACCAATGAGCGCTTATCGCCACGAATAAGGAAAGTCTTCATGTTTTGCAGATGGCTGCTATAGGTGCTCAGGTCGTCTTCAATACTTTGCTGATCGCCAATGTCGATAAAGATATTGTTAAACATGCCCATGTGGGAGTTGTAGTAAACCGTGGGTAACACGCCGCATTGCATCATATATTGCACTATGCCCACAGTTTTTAAGCACACCGATTTGCCTCCGGCGTTGGGACCGGAAATTAGCAGGATGCGTTGCTCACGGTTCAGTTCTATATTCAGTGGCACCACTTCCTTACCTTGTTCTCGCAGTGAAAGCAATAGTGCCGGATGCACAGCATGGTAAAGCTCTATGTGAGGGTCTTTTTCCACGTGAGGCAGCTGTCCGTCAACGTCTTGTGCAAAGACAGCTTTGGCACGGATAAAGTCGATGAATCCAAGCACACGGTAGGTTGAGAGCAAATCTTCGGCATAAGGACGAATCTTGTCGGATACTTCGGTGAGAATGCGCACGATTTCGCGTTTCACCTCGACTTCGGCCTCACGGATGCGATTATTTGTCTCTACTACTTCTTCGGGCTCAATGAAGATTGTGCGCCCGCTTGCACTCTCATCATGCACGATGCCACGAAGTTTGCGCTTGTGCATGGGCGACACGGGGATAACCAAGCGTCCATCACGCACGCTCGGGGTGGTGTCTTTCTCTAAATAGCCTGCCTCACGTCCGGCATTAATCACCTTTCGCATCAGACCATTGATACTTGCGGTAGCACTGGCAATGGCGCGTCGCAATTCCTGAAGCAAGGGTGAGGCATTGTCCTTTATATTTCCATTCTTGTCGAGAATGCGACTTATCTCGGCGGTAATCTCGGGAAAAGCCTGCATTGAGGAAACCAGACGACTAAGATTGGGATAAGGATTACCCGAATCGTCATCACTGCGGTTGAAGAAACGAACTATCTCACCCACAGTATTGAGAGAGCGTTGAAGATTAAACAGACTTTCAGCACTGAGGTGTGACCCAGGAACACTGATAGCCTTGAGAGTAGCTCTCATGTCAAAGAAATAATTGAGCGGGAACTCTCGTTTCGACTGTAGTATGGCGAGGAATTCATTAGTTTGGTTAAGCCACAGTTTAACTTCTTCGAGACGGGAAGAGAACCGCATCTGTTCACAGCAATGCTGCCCCATTGTGCTGATGCATCGGGCATTTATCTCCTTGCGAACAGTGGCAAAGCCAATCTTTGATTCAAAATTGCTTGGATATATCATAATTTGGTGCAAAATTAATAAATAGTTTTTAGTTTTCGGTAATCAGGAATAAGTTTTTGAATAATGTATAGTCGTTGAATCGTTTTTTTGTGTGTTTGAGAAATAAAGTCTATCTTTGCAATTGCGTTCTATTGAGTTTGGTTTAAAAGATGGAAAACAAGGACTATATTTATACATTTGAAATTGCAGTTCGCGATTATGAGCTTGACAGTGAGGGTATTGTCAATAATGCTATATATCTTCATTACTTGGAATTGACGCGACATGAGTTTTGCCGGTGGGCGGGATATTCCTTCAAGCAGATGAGTGCCGATGGTATCATTCCAGTACTGAGTCGCGTGGAGATTGATTATAAGACTCCTCTTCGCAGCGGTGACGTGATGCTTAGCAGTCTGTGGGTAGAGAAGAAGGGTGTGCGCTTTGTGTTCCATCAAGACATTCGCAACAAATATACTGGTGAAATGGCGGTAAGCGCTGTGGTTAGCGTAGTGAGTCTCGAGGATGGCAAACTTTCTCGCAGTGAGAAACTCTTCCATAAGTTTGAGAAATGGCTATAGACACTCCTGATATATTGTACCGAATGGCATTTGCCGGCATCCGGGGCATGGGTGTCGAATTGGCACAACGTCTGCTCGATATCATCCCAAACGAGAAAGATTTCTTTGCCATCAGTGACCGTGAGCTTAAGTCAATCACTCGCAGTCGCAGTAAGGTTTTTGAGCGTTCTTATCGGGATGAGATGCTTCTTAAAGCAGAGACAGAACTTAAATTTATAGAACAAAAAAATGTGAAAGTGCTGTATTTCACCGACGACAGTTTCCCCAAGCGGTTGCTTAACGCCGGTGATGCTCCAATATTGCTTTATTCCATAGGTGATTGCGACCTAAATGCAAAACATGTAATTAGCATTGTGGGTACTCGCCGCAGCACACATTACGGAGCCTCATTAACCGATAAAATAGTAGATGGACTATCACAAATGCTTGACGGCGAGCTGGTAATAGTGAGCGGACTTGCCTATGGTACCGACATCAATGCTCATCGTGCCGCATTGAAATACAATGTGCCTACGGTTGGCGTGCAGGCTTGTGGATTGAACAAGATTTATCCTGGCGAGCATCGCAACGATGCGGCTCATATTGTCCAGACTGGTGGGGCAATAGTAAGTGACTATACAAGTCAGGACGAGATTCATCGTGGAAACTTTCTTGCCCGAAACCGAATTATTGCGGCATTGAGCGACTGCACATTGGTGATGGAAAGTGCCGACAAGGGTGGGGCACTGGTAACAGCCAATATTGCCGCAAGTTATAACAGAGATGTGTTTGCCGTGCCTGGTCGTGTCACCGATGAATATTCCAAGGGTTGCAATAGGCTTATTATGAACAATCAAGCAGCAGCAATCACATGTGCCGAAGACCTGTTAAAAGCAATGCGTTGGGAATCGAAGCTATTACCCGAGCAATCTCATGAGCTGGAGCTGTTTCCTCAACTCACAGCCGAGCAACAAAAAGTTTTTGACATTTTGCGTATGCAGGGCGACATGCATATCAATGACCTTGCAGGGCTTATGGCAATGCCTATCTATCGCCTTATGGCAACTCTCGTTGAGCTTGACACTAAGGGCGTGATAGCCACATTGCCAGGCTGTCGATATACAATTAAATAATTAGCTATGGATAAAACAAGTTGAAAGAAGAACGCATGCTTGCCCAAGCACAGATTTTATTATCAACACCCCAAAAAGTTTTAGTCATAATATGAAAATGTCCTCAATAAATTCAACTCATTGAGGACATTTTCATAAACGGAATAATTGATTATTAATTGCCGAGGAGAATGTCGTATACTGCTGTTACATCGGCACTGGTGACAAAACCGTCGCCGTTGACGTCGGCAGTAGTCTCAAAGTCTAAGCTGATGCCAAGCAAAACGTCGTAGACTGCAGTGACGTCGGCGCTAGTTACAAAACCGTCGCCGTTCACATCACCAGGGATCTTGTCTCCAGCAGTGGCACCCATTGCCACAAGTTCACAGTCGAAGTAGGCCCCGCCCCAGTTCTGTTGCATATATACTGCCACTACATTCTTACCGAGGTGGAATGCCGAAGTGGGAATAGTGTAACTCTCATGAGTGTTGGCAAATGTGCTTCCGTAGGGCGTTTCGCACCAACCTTCTTTGTTGATAACTTCATGACCATTAACATACACCACCATATTGTCGTCGTGTACGCAGTTGAAAGTAAAGGTCGCATCGTTAGCGATTTCGGTCAAGATGATGGGGAAACGCATCCAGTAGCAGTTATATTCGTCAAACCAGAATGAGTTATAACGCAACGAGTAACGAGGACCGTCGGTGTGTCCCGGATTTGCTGTTCCCATAGGCAGGTTGAGCCACTGGCTGTCGTCGAAGCCGGGGGTGTTCCATCCTTGAGGAGCATTGGGCCAAGTTCCGTTTGATTGGCGATAGGCGTGTTTTGCTTTTATATAGTGAGGCACTCGTTGGCTGTTATAAATCAACCTTGTTTCGCCCTGCTTAATGCCGCATTTAGTGCAAACGCCATCATAGAACGAGTGCGTTTCATCCGATGGTATTAATTCGGCCTTTTTGGCATTACATTCGTTACATCTGTAGTATCTCTCGCCTTCGGCGCCGCAGGTCGAACTCTTAATGTCAAATAGAGTCCATTGACCATGATTTTGCTCGTTAATCCATAATTCACTAAGCCTCACGTTGTCATACACCCCCTCGGTGCAAGTGAACTTAAAGTAACGAAACTGTCGGGTGTCGTTAACAGGAATAACAACTTCGGTTAGGTCAACAAGGGGCATAGGATAATCCTTTTGAGTGTCGATGACGGTCCAGTTCTGGAAATCGTTGGAGCCTTCGAGCTTCCAACTACGTATCATCCATTCATACACATATAAAGCATCGATGGCAGTAACAAGGCTGTATTGTTTCACAGCTACAGGTTCGCTGGCCTGTATCACCATGTAGCATTGTTCTGGAACGCCTTGGAAGTAGGTATTGGCATTTGCATCAATGACATATGAGGCATCACAGCCATATTGCCCTTCACCACCATACTCAAAGGCGTAGCCCACACCGTTGGCATCATAGCGGGTCCAAGTGGGATTGGGGTTGGGACCTGAGCCCTCCAGTTTGGGAACGGTAAAACCGTAGGTAACAGAAACCATTTCTTTGCCAGGGTCTTGGTTAGTGGCCACGGCAGTGATATATTGGTCTACAGTGGTTCGCATAATAGTGCATGGATTTTCCACCTCATTGTTGTTTATATAAAGATGCACTTCACCAGATCCCTCGCCAGTGATTAGACAATGGTCGTCAAAGGTTTCCATATTAATAATAGGCATATTACTATATTGCGGTTCTTCTTCAACAAAAGCTTCAGTGACTGTGAAGTAGGAATCCTTTCCCATGGTTGTATAAAAACCTTGGTCGCTTCTGTAACACAAGTAATTCTTTAATGTTCCAGAATTAAACATCGCATAGATATAGAAACTGTTGTTATCACGCTGTTCAACTTTATCAACATAGGAATCATTGTAATCCCCCAAAAACTCGCCTGATGACAAATACTTGTTAGTGGCACGGTTGTAGATTCTATAACCACTATTAGCATCACCAACAAAGCACCAATAGTAGGCATCATTGTTCTGCGAAGAGGTGCTTGCGGCAATATCGGCATCATCGCTTTGGTGGGCATAAACGAAACGCCCGCCGGTTTTCAAGAAATACCAGTGAACGGGTTTGGATTCGGGATGAGTAGTGGGCACAAAGGGCAAAGCCTGGGATGTTGTCCAACAAAGCAGCAAAACTGATAGAATTAATGTTTTTTTCATGACTCAATATACTGTTATTTAATTTTTTAATTGCCTAGGAGGATGTCGTAGACTGCTGTTACGTCGGCACTTGTGACAAAGCCGTCGCCATTGACGTCGGCAGTAATCTCAAAGTCGTAGCTGATGCCGAGCAAAACGTCGTAGATTGCAGTGACGTCGGCACTAGTGACAAATCCGTCACCGTTCACATCACCAGGCACTCTTGATTGTGTCTTCATCCTCAGCTCATAGTCAAAATAGGAACCGCCCCAGTTTTGCTGAATGTAGACTGAAACAAGATTTTGTCCTTTCCTGAAAGCTGATGCAGGGATGTTAAAAGATTCGTGTGAACTAGCCCAGTTGTATTGGGTGGGAGTCCATCCTTCTATGTTGATTACCTCTTGTCCATTGACATAAACCACCATATTGTCGTCGTGCACGCAATTGAATGTGAATGTAGCGTTGGGATTAAGCTCGGCTAAATTGAACGAGCGAATGAAGTAGTAGCAGTTATATTCACCATACCAATGACTGTTATAATACAGATTTAAGAAAGCACCATTACTATGCCCCAGACTTGCGATTGGCATGGCTACTTCGTGCCACTTAGTGTAGTCTAACTGAATATTATCGGGCCATCCAACGGGAGGCTCGGGCCATACCTCACTACCTGTTGCTCCTGTGCGATAATCATGAAATCCCCACATGAAATAAGGCACTTGTTGTCCATTGTGCAGCAATATTGTCTCGTTCTCGTGAAGGTGGCACACAGAGCACTCTCCATTTGTGAAATTGTGATTGCCATTAGGCTCAAGTATTATCCATTCCCTTGCGCCACAGTCAACACATTCAATAATGTCTCTACCACGTTCTCCACATGTTGGTGGTGTCACGTTTGTCGCTTCGCCCCAGTTGTGGCTTTGACCATTTATCCATACCTCACTGATTTGTATGGTGTTAGATGCGCCATCGGTGGCAATAAACTTAAAGAAGCGAAAATGACGGGTGTCGTTAACAACAAAAATCACCTCCTTTTGGGCGGCAAATGGCATTGGGTAATCAGTTTGCACATCTATGTCAACCCAAGTGTTGTAATCGTTTGAGCCTTGTAACTTCCAGCTACGCAAACTGCGATTATAAAACTGTCGCGAGTCATTAGCCGTGACTATTGAGTAGCATTGAACAGCTACTTCGGTCGATGCTTTCATCGTGAACCAGCAGCTCGTAACGAAACCATAATACTTGGTTGCAGCATTGTTATCGCACAGGTTATTAGACATCTCGTTATTGTTTAGCCCCGCGCCGCCTTCTATGAATCCATATCCAACTCCATCGGTATCAAAGCGAGTCCAAGTGGGGTCGGCAGGCACTGGAGTTCCTTCCTTGGCAAGCTCGACCGAGAAGATGCCTTTTGTTTCAGGATCGGTATCCATGTATCTCATGAATCCATATTCATCCTGATAGATGTTCATAAATAGGTAGTAATAGACATTCCATGAAGGAACATAATACCTGAGATAAAAATTGTTTCCATCCTTGTCTTCATAATAGGTGTAAGCGTAACTGTCATTATAAAGTAACCCTTCATGTTGAATATACTTTCCAGTCCCCTTATTGTAAAGTCTATATCCCTCATCAGGATTCCCTACAAAGCACCACAAGTAGTTGTCATTGCTTGCATCACCCGAATTGCGAAACTCAATTTCTAAATTGCTACTTCCTACGCAATAAAGGCCCTCGGTCTTAAGGAAATACCAGTAGTTGGAATTAAGATTGGGGGCGCTTGTTGGCACAAAGGGCAAGGCTTGAGCCATGATCGACAAAACAGAAAAGACAAATAATAGTAATAATTTTTTCATAATAACATTAATAATTTAAATTTGTATGCAAATTTACCTTTTAAGTTTTTACATTTCAAACATTAGTTCTTGAAATTGGTTACATTATCTAAAATTGCAACCTGCTTGGCAAAAAATGCAACCAATTTCAACAAAAATGCAACCTCAGATAATGAAATTGTTGTTTGAACCAACCGAATTAACTAATTTTGCAACATGGAAAAAATCTACCATATCATTGATGCATTTTTTGCTCCAGGCATTTTGATTGGTCTGGCCGTATGCTTGTTCTTCCTGTATATTCCTCCGAAAGCGGCATTGCGCAACTACCGCATTGCACGATATGTAATGGGTGGTGCCTATCTTTTTTATGCTGCATGCATCTATATTGAGTATCATGTGATAGGGCCAAATGCCGACTCTGCCCTCATGAAACCAATAATCTTGTTTATAGCATGCTTTCAGGCACTGCTTTTTACATATACAATGATTACTTTAATTAGGGTGAATTATCTGACTTTGCGACAAGCACTTATAGAGTTTGCTTTAATAGTTCTTTTATCAGTTGCCTTAATTCTTATCTACTTACATTTTGGCGGTTCAGTGGCTTACTGGTCAACATGGATTTTTATAATATTTTATATTGCACTGCTGGTGCGCTATGTGTTTCTGTTCAATAAGGAGTATAATTGTTATGAGAAACAAATGGACAATTTCTATAGCGACGAAGATACACGCCGTCTCTACTGGGTAAAGCGCTCGTTCTATATATCGCTTGTTGTGGGTGTGCTGGCATTGCTTTACGCCATTGTGCCCACTACACTCATGGGCATATTTTTCATGACGATAGTAATTGTGTTTTATGCAGCATTTGGGGTACGGTTTATTAACTATGTACTACAGTTTCGGTCGATAGAAGCAGCAATTGTGCCAGAAGATGTTGAGGTCATAGATGTAGAAGTGAGTGATGATGACTGGTCGCTAATGCAACGAATTGATGCACTTATGGCTCAGGAGAAGCTTTATCGCAAAAGCGATTTGTCGGTCGCTGATCTCGCTGATATATTGGGTGAACGAAGTCGCCAGATTTCAATGGTGATAGGCAAGTGTCACCAGATAAATTTTAAGAGCTACATCAATGAGTATCGCGTAGTTGAGGCCAAGCGTCTGCTTGATGAAGACAAAGGCAACCGTCGAACTGTTGATGCAATAGCCAGTGAGGCGGGTTTTGCCAATCGTAGTTCGTTCTATCGTGTTTTTAAGCGTATGGAAGGAATTTCCCCCAGTGACTATCGCTTGGGAGTTACCGGTACAGGAGTTGCAAATAGCGACAATAAATGATTGAACACCCCAGTTGATAGAAAATCCCCAATAAATAATGATAAAAAAAGTGACGGTCGATATTTTTCAACCGTCACTTTAATATTTAGTACATAAACAGATGGTTATAAATTATTTGCGCTCCCAGGTGTCGCCGTCAAGAATCATGTCGCGCAAGTTCTTGTAACGGTGCTTGGCTTGTATTTTGCGCATTTGAACTGTTACATCTGTTTCATAGCTGGGTGCATCAACATCGCGAATAACTCCAAGAGCTACTGGCAGATTGGTGCCATCCATCATTGCCAGTTGCTGATGCAGGAAGTTGTCTTGACAATGAGCATCGTGGATGAGCACATCGTCGATGGTGTACTCACCATCGTCGAGACGCACGGCTTTGAGACCGAATCCGTCTTGAACAAGACCCATGTCACGGTTCTTGCCAAAGAGCATCTTCTCGCCATGTACGAGATGGATAGTACGGTTAGCACGAACAGCCTTGTCGGTAATGCGGTTGTGAATACCGTTGTTGAAAATCATGCAGTTTTGCAAAATCTCAACTACCGAACAACCTTTGTGGCCAGCAGCCTCAACCATAATTTCCTGATTAATTTTCAGTTCAACGTCGATGCCACGTGCAAAGAAAGTGCCACGTGCACCAAAAACCAACTCAGCAGGGATGAATGGATCTTCGGTGGTTCCGTAAGGTGAAGATTTCGACACGCAGCCACGGTCACTGGTGGGGCTGAACTGCCCCTTGGTCAAACCATAAATCTTGTTGTTGAGAAGCAGTAAGTTTAGGTCTACATTGCGACGCACCTCATGGATGAAGTGGTTGCCGCCAATGGCGAGGCAGTCACCATCACCTGAGATTTGCCACACAGTGAGTTGTGGATTGGCAACCTTAACACCGGTAGCGATAGCGCCTCCACGGCCATGAATCGTGTGGAAACCGTAGGTGTTCATATAATAGGGTAGACGTGAACTGCATCCAATACCCGAAACGACGGCTATCATGTGAGGAGGAATTCCCAGCTCGGCCATAGCCTTGTGAAGCACGTTAAGAATAGCATGGTCACCACAACCTGGGCACCAGCGCAC
This sequence comes from uncultured Prevotellaceae bacterium, assembly GCA_946410125.1. GTDB lineage: Bacteria > Bacteroidota > Bacteroidia > Bacteroidales > Muribaculaceae > Sodaliphilus. The sequence continues at coordinate 25,156 of CAMJZF010000004.1, forward strand.
TGCTATATCATTCTTATAGTCTTTTGGTTCGTATATTTGATTTGTCATGATTATTTGCCCTCCAATATATTAATTACACCTTCTTCAATCTCGTTAACAAGGAATGGTTGGCCTTGTGTCTTGTTGATGCGTTTTATATTAAGCTCAGGAATCTGACTCTGCAGATAGGTTGCAAACTGTCCATTGTTCAGCTCAGCAACAATCACAGTCTTATACTTCGTGAGCACCTCACGTGTGTTGCGTGGAAGTGGATTGATGTATTGGAACTGAGCAAAGTCTATCTTCTTGCCGACATTGTTAAGGTGTTCATAGGCAGTGAGTATGTGACCATAAGTGCCACCCCAACCAATAAGGATGGTGTCGCTGTCTTTATTCTCACTCTTAACCTCAAGCTCTGGAATATGGTTGGCTACGTTAGCAATTTTCTGTGCACGAGTATCTACCATGCGCTGGTGGTTCTCTGGACTGTTAGAAATCACGCCAGTATCGTAGTCGCGCTCAAGACCTCCCACGCGATGCATCTTGCCGGGAACACCCGGGAAAGACCAGTAACGCACAAGTTCGTCGTTGCGGCTATAAGCATGCCAAGTCTGTTCTTTGTCTTCGGGAACGAAGTTTGGATGAATTTCGGGATAGTCACCAACTTCAGGTACACGCCATGCGCTGGAACCATTGGCGATGAAAGCATCGGTGAGCAGAATAACAGGTGTCATGTGCTCGATGGCGATGCGTGCAGCCTCAAATGCCATGTGGAAGCAGTCGGTTGGAGAAGTAGCAGCAAGAACAACGAGTGGACATTCGCCACTGCGACCATAGAGTGCTTGCAACAAGTCGGTCTGCTCAGTCTTGGTTGGCATACCAGTTGAAGGTCCTCCACGCTGAACGTCAATGATAACCAGTGGGAGTTCAGACATTACTGCCAGTCCCATAGCTTCACTCTTGAGCGAAAGACCTGGACCGCTTGTGCTGGTTACAGCAAGAGAACCGGCATAGGCAGCACCGATTGCCGAACAGATACCTGCAATCTCATCTTCCATTTGGCAGGCTTTCACGCCCAGGTCGCGACGCTTGGCAAGCTCGTGAAGGATGTCGGTGGCAGGAGTAATGGGATAGCTACCCAGATATAGAGGTCGACCACTCTTCTCGCTGGCAAGGATTAGTCCCCATGCAGTAGCTTTGTTGCCATTGACGTCGACATAGATGCCAGGGCGCATGTCCTCGGTTTCGATGCGGTATTTCGATACCGAAGCATGGATGTTGTGGCCATAATTGTGGCCGGCTTCAAGAACTTTACAGTTGGCGTCATAAATTGCAGGCTTGTTACCGAACTTGTGCTGCAAGAAACGACGGGCGCTCGACAATGGCATATTGAACAGCCAGCAAATAAGACCGAGCGCAAACATGTTGCGGCATTTCATTTGCGACTTGAAATCCATGCCACTGTCATCGAGAGCTGCTTTCACCATACTTGTCATAGGCACCTCGATGATTTGAGTCTTTAGCCCAATCTCCTTATATGGGTCGTCGGTTTGATACTCTGCCTTTTTCAGGTCGATTTCCTTAAACGAGTCGATGTCGACAATTGCAACACCATTCTTGTTCAAGAATTTCACATTCTGCTTTAGAGCAGCAGGATTCATGGCAACCAGTACGTCACACTCATCGCCAGGAGTGTGAACGCCATGACCAATGTGAACTTGAAAACCACTGACTCCACTTAACGAGCCTTGAGGAGCACGAACCTCGGCAGGATAGTCGGGGAATGTGGAAATAATATCACCCATCTCGGCAGAGACACTCGAGAAAATGTTTCCTGCCAGCTGCATTCCGTCGCCTGAATCGCCCGAAAAGCGAACCACGATGCTCTGACGGAACTTGACGTTAGTTTTTCCTAACATGTTGTTAATCCAAGATTTTTAAAATTTGCAATATATTAACTGTTTTCGATTTAGAAAATATCTTCTATAAAACGGGAGCAAAATTACACATAAATAATTAAACAAAAACTCTTTAGCAGTTCAATTTTGATGCTTTTAAGCACTTTTCAAGAATTTAACCCATATTAACCGAACTCGGCCTATTTTACAAGGGAAACACTCATTAAAATTGAGATGCTTTAGGATGCTTGTGATTGTTCTCGAGAGTTAGCAAGAATTGTTTCCTTTCAACACCACTTGAATAACCGCCTAATGAGCCGTTTGACTTAATTACCCTGTGGCAGGGAATGATAATTGGCATAGGATTGACACCATTGGCTTGAGCCACAGCCCGTGATGCCTTTGGATTGCCAACTCGCACAGCTTCCTCATGATAACTGATTGTTGTACCATAAGGAATATTTTTGAGAACGTTCCAAACCTTCATTTGGAACTCAGTGCCAACAAGATGTAGCGGCAAAGAGAACTCATGGCGTTCACCGGTAAAATACTCTTTGAGTTGCTTGACACAGTTATCAAGCAATGGAGTAGTGCTATTGCTTAACTCAAGGTTCATCTTTAATGCCAATGGCGAGAAATCAACGTTACCAAATTCTATTGAAACTATTCCGCATGTTGAAGCAGCAATAGACAGAGTACCAACTGGCGTGTCAATTGTGGTGTGGCAGAGTTTCCCCTCATTAACCGCTTTGATGCCCAAATTGGCAGCTCTTTCCATCATGAAAGCATAGGCTTGTTCATAATTGTTCCCAATAACCCCATCAAGAATGGCATCTTTTATTGCCTCCTTAATATCGCCCACAGGTCGTGAGGGAGCCAGACCAAATGTGTCCATGATTTCTTTACCGTCGACAGGCGGCTGAAAATTGCGCACACGGTCTTTCTCTTCAATATCAATGATTTTTTGTTTCACCAGCTCGTAATTCTCGCGGAAACGTTTCACTTTTTCCTGATTTTTGCTTGTGATGTCGGCTCGGCATAATATCATCAAATCGTCAATGTCGTCGCCAGCCTCGAATAGCATACGCCTCACCGCTGAGTCGGTAACCTCTTCTTCGACAAGAGCAATAGGTCGCATGTGTAGCCCCACGAGTTTTTTGACATATTTCATGTGCTCATTCATGGGTAATCGCATCTTGGAAAAGATGCGTGGTATCATCTTTTCACCCACGAAGTTGTGGTTGTGGAAAGTCCAGCCCTGCTTGTCATCCCAGTGCTTTGTAATAGGCTTGCCTATATCATGCAGTAACGCAGCCCATCGAAGCCATTCGTTATCGCTGACGGCGGCAACATTATCGAGCACCTGCATGGTGTGCAGGAAATTATCCTTATGTCCACGGCCATTAACAGTGTCAACACCTTTAAGGCGTGACAGCTCTGGGCAAATGAGAGGGAGAAGCCCAGACTTATCAAGCAGCAGTATTCCAAGAGATGGAGAAGGCGAGCGCATGATTTTCATGAGCTCGTCGGCAATTCTCTCACGAGTGATTATATTGATGCGCTCTGCATTACGCTTAATGGCATTGAAAGTGCCTTGCTCTATCTCAAAATTAAGTTGGGAGGCAAACCTAATTGCCCGCATCATGCGTAATGGGTCATCACTGAAAGTGATATCAGGGTCAAGGGGAGTGCGAATTAAACGCCGTTCCATATCACCGATTCCATCAAAAGGATCGAGCAACTCACCCCAACGATCTTTGTTGACCGAAATTGCCATTGCATTGATGGTAAAGTCGCGCCGCTGCTGGTCATCATTGAGCGTTCCGTCCTCAACAATAGGATTGCGGCTATTACGGTTATAAGATTCCCGTCGGGCTCCAACAAATTCCAGTTCCATTCCCATTGCTTTTACTTGTGCTGTACCATAGGTCTTAAACACAGCCAAGTGTGACTTGTTGCGACCAATCTTTTGGGCAACTTTTTTTGCCACTTCGATGCCGCTGCCAACAGTGACGAAATCGATATCCTTAGATTTCCGCTCCAGGAAAATATCACGCACATAGCCTCCCACGACATAGCATTCACGGTGCATGTCGTCGGCAACTGAGCCTACGATGGCAAAAACAGGATTGGACAGATGGTGGAGTATGTTTTCTTTGCTTGTGTTCATTACTTCTTGCTGTAAAACTTGCAATATTGCTTTATGCCACACTCAAGGCAGTTGGGTTTGATGGCTTTGCACACATATCGCCCATGCAGCAACAACCAGTGATGGGCATTGTATCGGTCTTCTTCGGCAATATGCTTGGTTAGTGCTTTTTCAACTTCAATAGGCGTTTTGCCATTGGCAAGACCAATGCGATTAGAGACACGAAACACGTGAGTGTCGACGGCAATCGCTGCCTTGTTAAAGACAACACCAAGAATGACATTGGCTGTCTTGTGACCAACACCAGGCAAGCTTACGAGTTCTTCCATGGTGTCAGGGACCTCACCGTTAAACTCATTGACAAGCATAGACGACATGGCTTGCAGATGGCGGGCTTTGTTATTGGGATAAGAAACACTGCCTATATACTTCAACAAGTCGTCATGAGAAGCATGTGACATCAACTCGGGACTTGGATAAGCCGCAAAGAGCGCGGGAGTTACTATGTTCACACGCTTATCGGTACATTGTGCCGACAAAATTACAGCTACAAGAGTTTCAAAAGGATTAGTAAACTCAAGTTCGGTCGTGGGATTAGGCCGAGTTGCTTTGAAATAGCTGATAACAGCTTGGTAACGCTCTTTGATTGTCATTGGAGTGATGTTTTTAGCATAAAGGGGAGCTGTTGAGCAACTCCCCTTGTAATAAGTTCTTAACTAAGCGATTAGTGTGTGTGCTCAAACTCGCGGAGGAATCGCACGTCATTCTCACTGAACATGCGCAAATCTTTTACCATGTACTTGAGGTTGGTAATGCGCTCAACGCCAACTCCAAAGGCATAACCGGTATAAACCTTGCTGTCAATGCCACAAAGTTCAAGCACATTGGGGTCAACCATGCCGCAGCCTAAAATTTCCACCCAACCGGTGTGCTTGCAGAATCCACATCCTTCACCGCCACAAAGCATGCAGGAGACATCCATCTCGGCACTGGGTTCGGTAAATGGGAAGTAGCTTGGGCGAAGACGAATTTTTGTGTCTGGGCCAAACAGTTCCTTGGCGAAGTAAAGAAGTACCTGCTTGAGGTCGGCAAAAGAAACATTTTTATCGATGTAAAGACCTTCAATCTGGTGGAAGAAGCAGTGCGCACGGGCAGTAATTGCCTCATTGCGGTAAACACGTCCAGGGCAGATAATGCGGATTGGCGGCTGAGTGGTTTTCATCACGCGCGATTGAACTGAACTGGTGTGACTGCGAAGCACAATATTGCGAGTCACGTCGCCACTCTTATCCTCATTGATAAAAAAGGTATCTTGCATGTCGCGTGCAGGATGGTCGGCAGCAAAGTTCAACGAAGTGAACACATGCAAATCGTCTTCTACTTCAGGACCATCGGCAAGAGTAAATCCAAGTCGAGAGAAAATGTCGATAATCTCTTTGCGAACAGTGGAAATTGGGTGTCTGGTGCCAACTTCTTCAGGGAAGGCAGGGCGTGTAATATCAATCTTATTTGTTGTAGTTTCTTTTCCCTTAAAATCTTCTTTGAGTGAATTTATTTTTTCGGTAGCAAGGGTCTTGAGCTCATTGAGTCGTTGACCAAACTCACGTTTTTGGTCATTAGGTACATTACGGAACTCATTGAACAAGGCGGTTATTTCTCCCTTCTTACTCAAGTATTTAATGCGAAGGGCTTCAAGGGCCTCGCTGTTATCGGCTTTCAAGTCTTTTATTTGTGCCTTAAGTGCATCTATTTTCTCTAATAGCATGGTTATATTGTTTTAAAAAACATGCAAAGTTAGCAATATTTACTATAACAGCAAAATATTGTCAGCAGTCTTTTTTAAAAGTACTTGCATATTTTGAAAAAAAATGCGTTATTTGCAACATAAAAATTATCATTAATTAAGTAACAAAAGCTATCTATCATGAAAAAGTATCTATCATTAATTTGCCTTGTTGCAGTGTTGATAGCCTGCAACCCTCCAAAAGGCGAGAACAAATCCAGTTATCAGTTGCCGGGAGTTGACGACGTGGTAATGTATCAGGTTAATCCACGGGTGTTTGCTCCTGAAAATTCACTTAATGTTGTTGCTAAGCGTGTTGATTCTATCAGCCAACTTGGTGCCAACGTAATGTGGGTGATGCCCATTTATCCCATTGGTAAGGAGAAAAGCAAGAATTCTCCTTATTCAATTAGTGACTATAAGAAAGTAAATCCTGAATTTGGCACGTTAGACGACATGAAGGCTCTTGTTGACTCTTGTCACGCTCATGGAATGTCGATAATCCTTGACTGGGTAGCCAATCACACAGCCTGGGACAATGTGTGGATGAAAGACCATAAAGACTGGTACACACAAGACAGCACAGGTGCAGTGATTTATCCTCCTGGCACCGACTGGACCGATGTCGCCGACCTTAACTACGACAACAAAGACATGCGTGCTGCAATGATTGATGCTATGAAGTTCTGGGTAACAGAAGTGGGCGTTGATGGATTCCGTTGTGATGTTGCCGATCAGGTGCCTGCCGATTTTTGGAAGGACGCTATCACTCAATTGCGCAAGGCTGCCGGCGACCGCAAGCTGTTGATGCTTGCCGAGGGAGCCAATCCCGATAATTTCACCGAGGGTGGCTTTGACATGAACTATGCCTGGGGATTTATGGGTGCACTTGACAGCGTGTTCTGCAAGGGCGGCAAGGCAAGTTATCTTATTGATACCGACAAGAAAGAATATGGTGAGATTCCTGAAGGGAAAGTAAAACTTCGCTTTATAACAAATCATGACGAAGCAACTAAGTATTCTACCGTACAGCAGTTTGGCAGCGAAGACGGTGCACTGGCAGCATTTGTTGCAACAACCTTCTTGCATGGTGGAATGCTGGTTTATGGTTCACAAGAAGTAGCTTATCCCGAGAAGATTAACTTTTTCAACTATGTGCCAGTAGACTGGAATTCAAATCCCAAGATACTTGAAACATACAAGAAACTCATTGCTATATATAAAGACAATGCCGCTATCAGCAAAGGGGAACTTGCCACATTCCCCGACGATAACATACTTGCCTTTGAAAAGAGCGATAAGGATAATAAATTCCTTGTGCTTGTGAATGTGCGCAATGAAAAGAAACAATTAAAATCTGTTCCTGCCGAGTGGCAAGATGTTGATGTTGCCGATGTGATGTTGGCTAAAGACTTCAAGCTTGGCAAGACTATTGAATTAGAACCATTCCAGTATTCAATTCTTAAGAAGAAATAATGTAAATTTCATGAACCTCCTCGATTACAGTGAAAGGTAAGTCAATGTAGTCGAGGAGGATTTATGTTTTGTAAAATAGAAGGCCAAAACAGTTCATACCTTTCTCAACTTATAGAACCTGCTGTTGCTATTTCCACCTAAAGTTTTCGATTCCTGCCGCTTGCTCGAAGTGGTATTTTACTATTCCAAGGTCAACTTTAGAATAAAAGCCTACTCCAGCTTTTACACTCACTTTATTTCCATCTTCAAGAGAAAACTTGAACTTTTGCTGATTGATGGCTGTTGGTGCCAGCAATGCTGCTGCTATTCCTCGTTGGTACCAATCGGGAGCTACAGTAATATCGATTGTACTCACCTGGCTGGGTGTCTTTCTTTTATGGTCCACCCCTTGAGTGATTCCATAACCCAGTGAAATAAGACATACCAGCTTCTCACCAGCACCAATTTTAATCACATCATCAATCTTCTTATAGGATAATCCTACCCAACAAGTATTCAGCCCCATGATTTGAGCTTCGAGAACAAGCTTTTCGCCATAATAGCCAATTCTCTCATCAAGAGTTTTAGACTTCTTGCCAATCATTGCAAAATAAGAAGTGACACCGCTGAACTTGCCATAGCGAGCCAACAGGCTCTCTCCAAATGAACGCGGCTCGTTAGTGACGAGCTGAATGTGAAGCTTGCCTTGTGCATTACATTCATCTACAAGTTGATAGAGACGTTGCAGTTTCTCTTCGTCAATGGGGGTATCGATATAATGGCGCACAGAGTGACGTGCCTGTATTGCTTCAAGAATTGTCATAGTATAGTTTCAAGATATGTTTTGAGTGGTTTCATTCCACATTTGTCATAAAAAGCACGTGCGCCGGGATTACATTCCCACACATTGAGAGTAACATTATAAAAGTCGTTGCTACGGGCAAAGTCTATTACATGTTCATAGAGTCTTTGGGCTATGTGTTGTCTGCGATATTTCTCATCAACACACAGGTCGTCTATGTATAGAGTCTTTACATCGGTGCGATTGTTGTCGTTGACAAACTGCTCGACAATTCCAAAACAATAGCCTAACACGATGTCAGCATCATTAACCATGACGAAAATGGGAGTTTGTTCTGTGTTGGCAATTATGCTCTCAAGCTGTTCATCGGTATACTTACGATTGCCTCTTTTAAAAAGATCGGGCCTGCCACTGGCATGAACATTGTTAACTTGTGTCAACAGTTCATGAATGCGTGGGATGTCTCGGTTTTGGGCTCTTCTTATTCTCATAGTTTCAATGAATTATTTGCAAAAATACAACAATTATTGCTAACCACAAAAAAATAAAGGCCTCTTGCTAAAAAGCATGAGACCTTTATTTCGTTAAATTCACGAAGCTTATTTAACCTTCTTTGCAAGATCAGCACCAGCTTTGAACTTAACCACTTTCTTTGCGGGAATAGTGATCTTAGCGCCTGTTGCAGGATTGATACCTTGGCGCTTTGCTTTCTTAACTACATCGAAAGTACCAAAACCGATAAGAGCAACCTTCTCGCCCTTAGCAAGAGATTTTTGTACTGCACAGATTGTAGCCTCGAGAGCAGCCTTTGCCTGAACTTTAGTTAACTGTGCTTCGTTAGCAATAGCGTTTACTAATTCTGTTTTGTTCATAATAAATAGTGATTTAAATTGTTAACAAAATAGTTATGAATGCTTTTAACATCGCAAATATATACAAACAAAAAGATTAAACAAAAAAAAATAGAATAAATTTTATATTTTTTATTAAAAAAGGTCATTTTTGCGTCACAAAATGGTGTTTTTTCAGCATTTTGCTATAATTTTGTCCTTTGAAATTGAGTTTTATTGGTATTGTTATTATTTACTCTTTGTAACAGTGTCTTTTACATTTTTATTTTTAAATGAACAGTAATAATCGTTGGGGTGCATTGATGCCTCCAGTTACAAAACATATTATAATAATCAATGTAATATTGTGGGTCTCTACAATATTGCTTAGTGAACGTGGCGTTGTTGACATAGAACATTTTTTAGGCCTACATTATTGGCAGGGAAGCGATTTTCATTTCTACCAATTGTTCACTTACATGTTTATGCATGACTCAAGTGGATTCTCAACCGGATTGTCTCACATCTTCTTCAACATGTTCTCGTTGTGGATGTTTGGAATGTTGCTTGAGAGAGTTATGGGTGCAAAGCGCTACCTGTTTTTTTATATTTCATGTGGTCTTGGTGCTGCATTAGTTCAAGAGATAGTGTGGTCGCTTTCATGGCAGAACATTCTTGCAAGTATTAATAATGTGTCAACCGACACAATAAAAACAGCAATTGCAACTGGCGACATTGATGGTAAGTTCCTGAATGAATTCTACAACCACTTAATAACAGTGGGAGCTTCGGGTGCAGTTTTTGGCATTTTGCTGGCATTTGGTGTAATGTTCCCCAATATGCCAATGTACATCATGTTTATTCCAATTCCTATTAAAGCCAAGTGGATGGTTATAGGCTATGGTGCCATTGAACTTCTTTTTGGCATTACTGGAACAATGGACAACGTTGCACATTTTGCTCATCTTGGAGGAATGTTGTTTGCCATTATCATTTTATACTATTGGTACAAAAAAGGTATAATCCAAAAGCACAATAATGGATTTTAAGTCATTAAAGGCAAAATATAACGCATCGTCATTGCTGATGCGAATTATTTATATCAACATCGCTTTCTTTGTGATCTTGAGGCTGGGCGGGATGCTGTCATTTTTAGCGATTGGCAACAGCGACACCCTTGTGCGATGGTTTGAATTGCCTTCTAATCTATGGTTGCTTGCGGTTCGTCCTTGGACAATAGTAACTTACATGTTTTCCCACTATGACGTGTTGCACATCTTGTTCAACATGCTGTGGCTGTATTGGCTGGGACGCATCTTTCTTGAGTGTTTCAATCCCAAACAATTAGTTGCATTATATGTTTTAGGGGGCGTGGCAGGAGCTGCACTATATGTTGTCGCTTATAATCTTTTGCCACATTTGTCATCGAGTAATTCCTGGCTTATTGGAGCTTCGGCATCGGTGATGGCTATTGTTATAGCCATTTCGGTTTATCGCCCCGATTATCAAATCAGTCTCTTGTTCATAGGTGGAATATCTCTCAAATGGGTGGCAATTGCTACTGTGTTCATTGATTTGATAGGCATTGAAAGCGCAAATTTTGGTGGCCATATCGCCCACATTGGGGGTATGCTTGTAGGATTATGGTTTGGCATATCAATAAAACGTGGTCGCGACATCACGGCTTGGTTCAACCGCGGTGTTGATTGGATGGTTGCCCGTTTTAAAGGACACAACCATAAACCTTGGAAGCCTATTGGAGGGAAGTCGTTTAAATCGTCTAAATCTTCTAAATCTTCATCATCCTCAGACAACACAAAAAATGGCAAAGAAAGCTCAAACGTAGCGTCGTCAACAGTAGATGAGTCTCGTCTTGATGATATTCTTGGCAAACTCAAGCGCTCGGGCTACGATGCTCTAAGTAACGATGAAAAAGAATTTCTATTTAATGCTTCACGCAAAAGATAGATTGTCATCATAAAAGTAATCAGCTGTTATGAAAGGTCTCAAATTTGGCAAGAAAACTTTGAAAGTGTTGCTGCTCATTGTAACAATTGCGATGGCAGTAGTGCTTGTAGTCTCGGCTTGGGGGGGTAAGGTTTCACCTGTTGACAGTCGCATCTTGCCATTATTGACCCTTGCATTGCCTGCTCTCCTCATTATTAATATTGTTATCCTTATTTCCTGGTTAGTTGTGTTGCGATGGAAATACTCACTAATCACCTTGGTTGCTGTCCTACTGTCGTGGTCTCCATTAAGCACAGTATGTCCTCTTAATGTATTTCCTAAAACCTATGAAACCGACTCAACTTTCACAGTTATGAGCTTTAATGTAAAAAACTTTGGGAAATTTGATCCCAACAACCATGAACCTTCAAAATCGATGCGTTACATCCTTGATCAAGATGCCGATTTTGTCTTACTACAGGAAGGCTCTCATGCACGAGATTTCTTGAAGTTGTCGAATATTAAGATGATGCGCGATGAACTTGAAAACAAATACCCTTATCACAGTGAAGGATATCGCGACTTTTTAATTTTATCAAAATACCCTTATTCAATTGCTTCTACAAAGGCAATTGACAAAAATCACACATATTATGGTGGTGTCTATGCAATGGCATTCGACATAGACTTGCCTACTGGTAAACAACTAAGGATTATAAATTTACACATGCGCTCTATTGGCATGAGTGATGAAGACAAGACCCTATATGAAGATATTACAAGAGGAGGAGTGCAAGTTAATGATAAAAGTGAATTGGGACGTATCAAGCATTCATTGTACGATAAGCTCAGGCGTGCATTTGAGAGTCATGCTCATGAGGCTGTGGAGGTTCGTTCTATTATTGACAATAGTCCTGGCAATGTTATTCTTTGTGGCGACTTCAACGAGCCTGCATCTTCCTATAGCTATCGCATAATTCGTGGAGACGACATGAACGACACATTTCAAGACTGTGGTTTGGGCATGACTTATACCTATAATGAATATCGCTTATATTTCAAGATAGACCATATATTATATAAAGGTGACTTAAAGGCAGTGGATTGGAAGCGTGACAAAGCTGGTGACAGCGATCACTACCCTCAAGTTGCCACTTTTGTTTGGAAATAACCATTAACCAATAATAAATTATGTGACTTATGAGAAAGATTATCCTATCATTACTCGCGCTTGCTGTTATGACACTGCCGGCAGTAGGCAAAACTCCAAAGAAAGTGAAAACAGCAGCTAATGGAAACCCATTTTTGACGGAGTATACTACAAAGTATAGAATTCCGCCGTTTGAGAGTATCAAGTATGAGCACTATATGGAAGCCCTTGAAAAAGGTATTGCTCAACACAATCAGGAAATTGAGGCAATTATTTCTAATCCTGCCTCTCCCAACTTTGAGAATACAATTCTCGCGTTAGACAATAGCGGTGAGATTTATCACAAAGTTGCATTTGTGTTCATGGCTTTAAGTGAGAGCGATGCTACTCCCGAGATGCAAAAAATTGCCGAGAAGTTTTCTCCTCTCATGACATCTCATAATGATGAGATGTACATGAATGACCGACTTTTTGCACGCATCAAGGTCGTTCATGACAATGCCGGCAAGCTTGGTCTTGACAATGTCCAGAAACGCTTAACAGAAAAGTATTATAAGAACTTCGTTCGCAAGGGGGCCTTGCTCAACGACGAGCAAAAGGAAGAACTCAAGAAAATCAATCAAAGGGAGGCAGAGGTAGAGCTTGCCTTTGGTAAGAATGTAATGCGTGAGATGAGCGAGAATGTAATTTACGTTACCGAAAAATCTCAACTCTCAGGACTTTCACAAGAAGTAATTGACGGAGCTGCCGAACTTGCAAAGAAGCGTGGTCATGAGGGTTGGGCGTTCACAGCTTCGGCAGCTACCCGTCTCGCTGTTCTCAATGATGCCGACAATCGTGCCCTTCGTGAAAAAATGTATAAGATGTACACCAGTACAGCCAGTCATGGGGATGAGTGGGACAACAGCAAGAACATTAATGAAATTCTTAAACTTCGCCAACGCAAGGCCCGATTGCTTGGTTTTGAAACTTATGCCGACTATGCCACTGCACCTGTTATGGCCAAGACCGTAGAAAATGCTGAAGATTTGCTCATGCAAATCTGGCGTCCTGCGATTAAGAAGGTTGATGAAGAAGTTGCCGACATGCAAAAGTATGCCAACGCCCATGGAGCTGATTTCAGCCTTGAGCCTTGGGACTATTACTATTATGCCAACAAAGTAAAGGCCGAGCGTTATAGCTTCAGCGAGGATGAAGTTAGACCATATTTTGAACTTAACAGCGTTGTGAAGAATGGAATCTTCTATGTTGCCAACAAACTTTATGGTATTACTTTTACCGAAATGAAAGATGCCCCAAAGTATAACCCAGAAGTAACAGTTTATGATGTAAAAGATGCTAAGGGGAAACATCTTGCAGTATTTATGACCGACTACTTTCCTCGTGCAACTAAGGCACAGGGTGCCTGGATGAGTGCATTCAACTCATCATACAATTATAATGGAGAGGTAGAGCGTCCTATCATTTACAATGTAGGGAGCTTCAATCCTCCTACAAAAGATGCTCCATCGCTGCTTTCGATAGATCAAGTAGAGACTGTATTCCATGAGTTTGGTCACGCTCTTCATGGAATGTTAACTCAGGTCGCCTATCGTGGATTAGAGGGTACAAATATAGATCGTGACATGGTTGAGATGCCATCTCAAATTAATGAGCACTGGATGCTTGTTCCTGAAGTTCTCAAGAACTATGCAAAACACTACAAGACTGGTGAAGCTATTCCACAAACACTTGTTGACAAGCTGATTGAATCATCTAAATTTAATCAAGGTTTCATGACTACCGAACTTGTTGGGGCTGCATTGCTTGACATTGAGTGGCACAAAATAAATTGGTGCGGCAACATTGATGTCAAAGCTTTTGAGCGTTCTGTTGCAAAACGTCTTCACATGCCAAAAATCATAGAATACCGATATCGCAGTCCTTACTTTAAGCACATCTTTAATAGCGAAGAGTACAGTTGTGGATACTATACCTATCTGTGGGCACAAGTTCTTGAAGCTGACGGATGGGAACGTTTCCAGAAAGAAGGTGCTATGAATGTGAATGTTGCCAACGATTATCGCAAATACATTTTGGAGGCAGGCGACACCGAAGATGCCATGACTTTATATAAGAAATTCCGTGGTCGTGAACCTGATGCCAAGGCTCTACTTCGCTTGCGTGGACTTGACTAAAAGGATTTGGATTAATAATCTTCATTTATAAATATGCCACGGTGTGTTACACTTCATCGTGGCATATTTCTTGTCTCTTATTAAAAAGTAAAAGATTATTTTGTCAATTGTAATGTATTAAGTAACTTTGTGCATGATAATTCATGTGTGAATGAAAAGTAACAGCATCAGTTCGGAGACTTATGTGTCAATACTTTATCGGGTGTTTTTTTCACGTCGATGGTGGCTGTTATTGTTACCTGTTGCCGTTTGCTTACTTTTAATAAGCTTAGATACCCGATTTGCATATCTTGCAGTTATTGTTGCAATTGGCATGTTGATGATAGCATTACCGGTTATTTATTATTATGCCTTGACTCCTGAATCTCGATGGTCGATAATGGAAAAGGAAGTGAAATTGACCGAAGGCGGACTGCATCTTGTCTTCACGAGCGAGAAGATGCAAGAGCACTTGGTTAAATGGGATGATATTTACGGTACTGCTGTTTCTAATAATTGCCTGATACTTCGCTTCAAGAATAATAACTATACATTTTTAGCGATACCTCTTGACTCATTTGACGGAGAAGATGAGTTGCGCGAGTTTGTGATAGAAGTCAGAAAAAGGATTGCTTCAAAGAAGCATTAATCGATAAAAAACATTCGTTTGTCTATTATCACCCTCTTTTATGGCATTGAAGGGTAAACTGTTGCATTGTTTTGTAGTCATAAAGTAAAAAAAGAATTATTAACTGCTCAATTATATTGAAATGAAAAAAAGAAAAACATTATTATTTGCAATTTTGCTGTCAATAGCAGCATCGGTTGCTGTCTCATCATGCAGCCCATATTGGTATGACGATGGATATTATTATGAATATCCTTATCGTGGTCGTCCAGGACCGCCGCCACCACCTCCACCTCATCACAGACACCATTCGGGACATCATCATTGAGAATTTAAGACATACGCACATAAAGAACAAGTGGCACTCGAAAAAATCATTTCTTGTGCCACTTGATGCTTTTTATTTGCTTATCCAAGCATGTCGGTATTTTTCGGGAAGTAATTTTTTAGCCTTTATTAATTCCTTCTTGCTATAAGACTTAGCCACGACAATGTGATGATACTTGCCTCTTGTGACCTCAACAGCTTTAATGCCACGCTTTGCATAGTTCTTAATTATGTCAGAAGCTTGCTTCGACTTATTACAAGTATTAATAATTAGACAGTAGTTGCCATTATTTGGCATACCCTCATTAAAAGGACTCTCTTCTACATCACTGTCTTGCTTGTCATTAATTAATTCAAACTTTACATCCCCTGCGGTGGTTTGAGAAACAGGTTTTACTGTAACGACTTGTTGCACAGGCTTAGTTTTAACCTCTGTAACATTAAAGCTCGCATTCTGAGCAGAGTTGTTGACAATTGCGGGAGTTGAGAAAAGAACACCCAGGCCAATAATCGCCGCTATTGAGGCGGCAACCTTCATGCGTTCTCGCAAGGTAATGTTTACGGGCATCGTAATAGTGGCCTTATTGCTGCTGTCGCTTTGCGCGAGAGTGGAGAGCTCAAGGTTGTTAAGCCCAAAGAATTCATCACACGCCATCTCGGCATGAATTGGCATGAACTCAATTGTGTTCTTGTCATTGTGCTTAAAATAACCAAGATGCCCAAAAGCCACCTCAATGCCAGTGTTGAGTTGCTGCCTGAATGCAATAACGTTATCATCAATGAATCGGCACGCCTTGTCATAGGTCATATTGTGACGGCGACACAGTGATGTTGCCAGCAAACCATCATTGTGAGTAATGCGTGAGTTGTAACTTATAGTGCGATTGGGTCGGGCTATATTTTCGCCACTCACTTGCGGGGATGTATAGTTAGCGATAAGTGCACCCCATCCAGGCACAACCACGCAATCGTGATACATCATCAAGTACTCTATGTGTTGTATTAGAGAAATCATAGTGCAAAATTACAAATTTTCAGTGACCCTCGCAACGGTTGTTGATAAGTTTTTGAAAGAAAACAAGCATTTAGCCCATCGATTTGCTTTTGTTTAATCTTTTCTTTAATTTTGTAACTTAATATTTAAAGATGGATATCAAGTTTGACATAAACGATCGGCGAATAGGAGATTTCTATCGTGACGTGCTTGAATTATTGGATTATGAGCCCAATAAAGGACAAGTTGAGGCTTTTGCCGCATTTGCCCACTTCCTTTTTTATGGTTCGGGACAGAGCGTGTTCTTGCTTAACGGATATGCCGGTACTGGCAAGACTTCGCTGATGGGTGCTGTGGTTCAGGCTTTATCACGTCGCAGTATTAAAATTGTCCTTTTAGCGCCAACGGGGCGTGCCGCTCAGGTCTTCAGTGAGTATTCTCATCGAACCGCACTGACCATTCATCGCAAGATTTTTCGTCAAGACAGTTATCTTGCCGAAGGCTTCAGTCTGGCTGAAAACAAGCATACCGATACTGTGTTTATTGTTGATGAAGCGTCAATGATATCCAACTCGTCGCCCGATGGAACGGTATTTGGCAGCGGTCGCCTGCTCGATGACTTGGTGCATTATGTTTATAACGGCAAAGGGTGTAAACTTGTGCTTATGGGAGATGGAGCACAATTGCCACCAGTTGGGCAAAGCGACAGTCCCGCTCTAAATAGCGAAGTCATTCAACGCTATGGGTTAAGGGTTTATGATGTCATGCTTAAACAAATTGCCCGACAAGCCTCTGACTCTGGAATACTACAAAATGCAACAATAGTCAGACAGATTCTAACAAGTGACATGTTGTTGGAACCAAAATTGGAGCTAAAGCAATTTTCTGACATTGAGTCTATTACTGGTGAGTTTCTGCTTGAGACATTGAGCGACTCTTATGACCGCGATGGCATTGACGAAACAATCATTATTACGCGTAGTAACAAGCGCGCGACATTATATAACTCAGGCGTTCGCAATACAATTCTTTATCGTGAAGAAGAGTTGTCGGCGGGAGATATGTTGCTGGTATCTAAAAACAACTACTATTGGGCAAACGACTATGACAATATAGATTTTATTGCCAATGGAGATGTGATGCGTGTGAAGCGTGTGTGGGGTGATGTTGAACAAGCCTATGGCCTACGGTTTGCCAATGTTACAGTTGAACTTCCTGATCATGACAACATAGAGATGGATGTCAAAATTATAATAGACAGCCTGTTCAGTGATACTCCTGCGCTTACTCTCTCACAAAGTGAACGGTTATATACCGAGGTGCTTAACGAATGTGTAGGCAATAAGCGTGAACGTTATCTTCAAATGAAGAAACATCCCTATTTCAATGCACTTCAGGTAAAGTTTGCTTATGCTGTCACCTGTCATAAGGCTCAAGGCGGGCAATGGAAAAATGTATTTATTGACATGGGTAGCATTATGCCTGAAGCATTGAGTACTCTTGACTTCCTGCGTTGGCTATATACGGCTGTAACGCGAGCCAGCAAAAAAGTGTATCTTATAAATTGTCCATTAAAAATCAATCTTGAAGAGTAACATCAATCAAAAACAAGGTTTTTAGCGTCATCACATTCGGTTTTTGGCACAATTGCTTGCAGATGTCGAGTTTTTTAGTGAATTTTGTAGTTAAAATTGAAAAAATGAAGATTAAGCACATAATATATTTTCTTGCATTGATTCTCACTTCGATTGCTCATGCTGGAAATTTTGTGAGTGGGGGAGTGGTATATAGTTTTTCCTCTCGTAATGGCGAGGTGATGGTCGATGAAAATATTATTGGCGGGGTGAATGCTTATAAAGGCGTATATATTCTTCCTGAAACCGTTAACTATGAGGGCGAGAATTTTACCGTCACATCAATTGCAGAAGGGGCTTTTGCCAACTCCAAAGCTACTGATGTTGTGATACCAAATTCGATAACCGAGATAGGTGATGAGGCTTTTCTTGGTTGTGACGAACTTGTCAGCGTCACGTTGCCTCTTTATATCACTGAGATACCACGTGAATGTTTCTTAGGCACAGGGCTGGTGAGCGTTGCCATACCCGATGGAGTTAAACGCATTGGGTATGCGGCTTTTGAGTCATGCTCTTATCTGCATACGGTTATGTTGCCGTCTTCGTTGAAACTTATTGATGCCTACGCTTTTAGTGAATGCCATAATCTTTATGAAATTTATAGCGCTGCACTCATGCCACCCAAGGTTAGTGGCTGGGGAATATTTTCAGGAGTCAGTAATGTAGACCTGGTTGTTGCCGATGACGAAGCGATTGATGCATATAGTTCGGACAAAACCTGGGGTGATGAAGATTTGTTCACGTTGTTTCCCAATGAGGATGTCTACCTGTCGCAGTTGCCTGTAGGCGATGCGTTCATGCAAGACTGGGAACGTGTCCCCCTTGGACATTATCTTGCCTATAAAGTTCTTGACGAGAATGACGAACTTGTAGCTATCACTGCCGGAGACTACTGCTACTTGCCGGCAATGGATCATGATGCGACTTATACAATCATCCCTACCACCATGATATGGGACAGCGATCCTTTCAATATTACAGTAGAGAAGACAATAGGCATCAGGCAACACATTGACGATGCTTTTCCTGCCGAGCCTGAACCTATCATAGTTGCTCGAAATGGCATACTTTATGTTTATGGCGACAATTACAACAAGTGGGTGAGTGTGTGGGATATGAACGGGAGACTTTATTACCAGCGCATTTCCAGCGACGCTCAAGTTATAGACCTGCCACGCAATCGAGTATATATTGTCAAAGTTGGCAATTATGTAAAGAAAGTGTTCTTGTAATTTATATTATAATGGCTCCAAATAACGATGACGAGAAATATATGCGCATGGCGTTGGCTCAAGCACAGGAAGCTGCCAAGCGCGATGAAGTGCCCATTGGTGCCGTAGTGGTGTGTCGTGACAAAGTGATAGCCCGTGGGCATAATCTCACCGAAACTCTCACCGATGTTACTGCCCATGCCGAAATGCAAGCAATCACTTCGGCGGCATCTTTTTTAGGAGGTAAATATCTAACCGATTGCACTCTCTATGTTACGGTTGAACCATGCTTGATGTGTGCCGGAGCTCTTGGCTGGAGCCAGATTTCTCGCGTGGTATATGGTACAAGTGATGATAAGCGAGGTTATCACACTTATTGCAATGTTCCATTCCATAAGAAAACCGAAGTTGTAGGTGGAATTCTTGCTGAAGAGTGTGCCAAGCTTGTAACCGATTTTTTCAAGAAAAAACGCTAAAAACTTAATAACATGAAAAAGATTTTATTTAAACTGCTATTAGTCTCATTGTTGGCATCATATTGTGTGTCGTTGCCTGCCAAAGATGTTGTTACCCAAGCTGTACCTGAAATTTATGACAAGGCTATAGCCGATGCCGAGAAGCAACAGGGGATAGTTGACACCATTGATGTAATGAGTGCCAAGATGGGACGCGTGATTAAGAACACAATCGTGTTGCCAGCTCAGTATACTCAAAAAAAGAATCCTGTAAAGTTTTATCCTGTAGTGTATCTGCTTCATGGTGCAATGGGATGCTATCGCGATTGGCCAAAGAAAGCCGACTTGCGTTCACTGGCTTCGCAATATGGTGTAATCATCGTGTGCCCCGATGGTCAAGACAGCTGGTATTTCGACTCACCAATCGACCCCAATTTCCAGTTTGAGACCTATGTGGTTCATGAGCTTCGCAACTATGTGGAGACTCATTACCGCACAATCAACCATCCCAAATATAGAGCAATTACCGGTTTGAGCATGGGAGGCCATGGAGCGTTGTGGCTTGCTTGGCGACATCCCGATATTTATGGCTCTTGTGGAAGTATGGAAGGCGGAGTTGACATCTATAATTATCCTAACCGCTGGAAGGTAAATGAAAGGCTTGGTGATTTTGAAAGCAATAAAGAAGTGTGGCGTGAGCACTCCGTGATATATCTGGTTCCGTCACTTGAACCGGGGCAGAACATCGTCATAGATGCCGGGAAAGACGACATCTTCATTGATGCCAACAACGCCCTTCATGAAGCACTTGACAGGCATGGTATTCCCCATGACTATGTTATTAGGCCAGGCAAGCACTCCTGGACATTTTGGGTAAATGCTCTCGATTATCAAATGCTTTTCTTTCACAAAGCATTCACCTCGGGTGTAAAGTAACAAAGTAGTTTATAACTTTCTGATACAAAACAAAAATTATGACAAGCAACAATTCCCGCCCTAAGATATTAATCATTTATACGGGAGGAACAATTGGCATGATTGAGAACCCCGAAACCAAAGTGTTGAAACCCTTTGATTTCACCCATCTCATTGATAACGTGCCAAAGATTAAAATGTTGAATTATGACATTGACAACATCCAGTTTGACCCTCCCATCGACAGCAGCAACATGGGAATCAACCATTGGGGGCAGATTGCAAAAGCAATTGAGGCCAACTACGATTCCTATGATGGATTTGTCATTCTTCATGGAACTGACACAATGGCTTTTACCGCATCGGCATTAAGTTTCATGCTTGAGAATCTCAACAAACCAGTTATAATTACAGGATCTCAATTACCTATAGGAGAAGTGAGAACCGATGGTGAAGAAAATCTTATAACTGCAATGCAGGTTGCTGCCGCAAGAAACAGCCATGGTGAAGCAATGGTTCAAGAAGTCGCCATTCTCTTTGAGAATCACTTGTTAAGAGGCAACAGGAGTTCTAAAGTCAGTGCCGACAACTTTAACGCTTTCATGAGCACTAATTACCCCGAATTGGCAAGAATAGGATTAGACATTCATTTCCATGAAGAGGTTCTATATCGCACCGACCACAAACGTCCGTTGCTTGTGCATGAGAATATGGACCCTAATGTCATGTTTATTGTACTTCACCCAGGCATGACGCGTTCAACACTTGAACACATGCTCAACACTCCAGGTATAAAGGGTGTAGTACTCAAGACCTATGGGGCAGGCAACAGTCCCAGTGACGAATGGTTCACGACCCCAATTCAAGAAGCAATACAACGTGGGCTGGTTATACTAAACGTAACACAATGCGTTAACGGCTCGGTTAACAGCAACCTATATGATACTGGCAACACTCTTGCCCGAGCCGGTGTGATAAGTGGCAACGATATTACCAGTGAAGCCGCTATAACAAAGATGATGTACCTTTTTGGTATGGGCAAGACCAATGTCCAAGTAAAGAAATACTTGCAGTACAGTATATGTGGCGAAATGACAGTAAAAAACAATTAATAAATGTAATATCATGTTGGCAAGATTAATATTATCGGCAGTAGCCGTAGGCATTACAGCCTATTTCATGGACAGCGTTACCATCGAACCCTGGTGGGTGACGGTTATAGTAGCTGTTGTTCTTGGTGTAATCAATGCAGTTGTAAGACCCATAGTGAAACTACTTTCACTGCCAATCAACATATTGACATTGGGATTATTCTCATTTGTCATTAATGGCTTGATGGTGCTCCTGTGTGCATGGTTTATTGATGGCTTTAAGGTCGACGGCCTCGGTGCTGCAATATTGTTCAGTATCATTATGGCTGTAATCAACTGGGTGTTGAATTTGATGTTTGCTAATGATTGATGTAGCAAACTCGTTGGCAACCCAATAAAGCAATGACCCGAGAGATTTACCTCTCAGGTCATTATTTTTTTTAAAAAGAAACGAGCCTTAGCTACTCACTTTTAAATTTCAGTGAATTGCGTTCGGCACTTTCAATACGCCTGTTGCGCCAACAACTGCGGCACAGTGCCACATAGCGGTCATCGCCACCAATCTCCACTTGGTTGCCATCGGTGACAATATTGCCTTGAGAATCGATACGTGCGTTAATGCTTGTTTTGCGACCGCAAGCACAGGTAGATTTTATTTCTTCAATAGAGTCGGCGATTTCAAATAGGCGTCTTGAACCGGAAAACAAATGCGACTGAAAGTCGGTCCTTAATCCATAGCACACTACATTAGTTCCATAATCATCTACAATTCTTGCAAGCTCGTCAATTTGCTCTTCAGTCAAGAATTGAGACTCGTCAATCAATATCCAGTCTTTAACAACCAGGCTGCTTTCATAGAGATGAGTCACATATTCATAGATGTTCATTTCAGGATAGATCCACGTGCATTCACGCTCAATGCCAATGCGAGAGCGAATGACGTTATCTTTTTCCCGATTATCGATGATGGGCTTCATACACAGGTATTTAAGACCGCGCTCCTCAAAGTTATAAGCCTGAGTCAGCAATAAGGCGGTCTTAGCCGACCCCATGGTTCCATATCTGAAATATAGTTTTCCGCGTCTGTTCATAGCAACGGCAAAGATACTTAATAAAATCCCAAAATGAACACAAAAATTAGGAAAGTTATTAACAAGTAATGGGAGATATTTATAAATCGCAAGTATTGCACTGATTGCAAAAAAAGAAAAGAGGTAAAAACTGTTGTTTCCACCTCAATTATATGGTATAAGCAGAACCGGCAAAACTATCGATTGAAACGTCGACAGCATCGCTACACTATTGACTGTGTCTCTACTGAATGCGAATTTTCAAAAAAAGAAGCGGTAGCAGCAAAATGGCTACCATGGCATCTTTTTCAAGCAATCATTAAGAGTTCTTGGCTTCGCTTTCCGAAACACCGGCAATAGCAGGGTCGATGAGAATGCGTCCGCAGTACTCGCAAACGATGATTTTCTTTCTCATCTTAATTTCCATTTGTCGCTGAGCAG
>CAMJZF010000005.1 GCA_946410125.1 uncultured Prevotellaceae bacterium
ACTCTTTCTATTGACCGTTAATGTTTAACCCGTCCAACTTTTTGGGGTCACTTCAGAACGAGAGGGGGCTCCCTTGTGTTCTTGTGTCCTACCTGCCTCTCATGTCTATTTACAGACAGGATGGACAAGAGTGACATGAGTTCTTGTTTTCTCTTGTCTCTCCTGTCTTTTTTTTTGGTTATTTGTGGCCAATTCACGGCAATTTGTGTTTCTACCCTGCCTCTTTGTAGGTCGCTCCTGACGGAGCTTAAAATTACTGAGCCTGCGGCTCTAAAATTAAAATAAAAATACATCAGCCCCCTCTCAATCTCCCCCTCAAGGGGAGAAGCCAATTCGCACATAAGACACAAGAACAAAAGCTTAAACAAAAACACAGGATAAAGGGCTCTACGCTTAATATTAATGCGCTAACGCGCTAAAATTAAAATAAAAAAAATAATACACACCATACCTGCCTCTCCTGTCTATATAGACAGGATGTACAAGAGTGACAGGAGTTCTTGTGTTCTCTTGTGTTCTCTTGTCTCTCCTGTCTTTTTTTTGGTTATTTGTGGACAATTCACGGTAATTTGCGTTTTTTAAAAAAACGCGGAGCCCAGCCTCTCCCCTTGAGGGGGAGAACGAGAGGGGGCTGTGGGGCTTTTGTTCTTGTGTCTTTATTGATAATAAAAACTGGCAACTGATTACTGATAACTAAAAACTATTTACTACCTTTGCAACATGAGACCGATAACCGACATAAAAGAACTGCGTGCTATTCAACTTGCGATTTTGGACGACATCCACCAGTTCTGCCAACGCGAACACATTACTTATTTCCTGTCGAGTGGCACACTGCTCGGGGCAGTTCGACATAAAGGCTATATTCCCTGGGACGACGACATAGACCTATACATGCCGCGTGAAAGCTATGAACGGTTTATTGCCACCTACCGCACCACTTCGGGGCGATACAAGGTCATCAATCCGCGCATCGAACAGAACTACTATTACACCTTTGCCAAAGTAGTCGACACCAGGACTTTGATGGTAGAGCATGAGACTCCAGGATTTGAGATTGGCGTGTTTATCGACATCTTCCCCGTCGATTACGTCGCTGAGAGCCAGGACGAAAGAGAAAAAGTGTTTAAGCGCAAACGGTTCCTGAACAAGATAAGGCGTTGCAAGATCTCGCACAACAATCCGTTATATTCCAAGTTGGCATATATCGTCTACAAGCACTGGCCATGCAGCGTGAAAAGCATCAACAAGCAGCTCGACCGCCTCATAGCCCACAACGCGCCTACGTCGCTGGTGTGCAACATGACCGAGGCTGGCCCCGGCATCAACGGCTGCTTTGGTGCCAGCTGCATCGCAAGCGACGTGGACATCCCCTTTGAGGGAAAGCTCTACAAGACTATGGTTGGCTATAAGGAGTACCTTGAAAAGACCTACGGCGACTACATGACTCTCCCACCTGTTGAAAAACGGGTGCAACACGACTTCGAAGCCTACTGGCTTGAGTAATAATAAACCCAAATCGGACATTAGGATTTGGGGTAAAAAAACAGCTCCCAGCCATAAAGCCAGGAGCTGTAATGCCTCGTTATTGTCAAGACTAAGTGTTGACTAATCGTGCTTGACGGTATATTTCTCAATCATGCCCATACCCCATTCATACACTTCATTGATGAGTGGTGTGGCAAATCGCAGGTCACGTGCCACTTTCACTATAGAGTGAAGGCCAAATGGGAAATCCTCGGTGAAATACCGGCTGTTGAAATCGGGTTCAAAACCCTCATCGGTGTTGCCAACCATGGGCGATGCTATTGACTTAAAGGCTGGAATGGAAGCGAGCTTGTCGCGCAACGACTGCTCGTCGTGGCTCTCGTAGTATTCCAGGACATTGGGAATGGCATTCTCGGTAACGGGAAGGAGCTTGAGCATGGCTTGGAACTCACGGTCCATCTCAATGTAATAATGAGATGCTTCAATGGTCCAATCGGCATAAAACTGAGGACGAGTGACATACCTTACCCCTGGCTTCCAATCTTTCCACATGGTATAGATGCGTGACGTGTGCAACAGCGGATTGCTATTGGTAAGGCTTGCCTCATAATGACTGTTAAGCAACTTGACAGGGATGTGGAAAACCTGCTCAAGCAAAGAGATGAACTTTAGCTTCTTCTCAACCGTAGTGTTTTCAATCGCAACACTCAGGCCAGACTTATAGCCTAACAAATAAGCACTCTTGCCATATTCTCTTGTGCGCGCTATAAATGGAACTCGCTGGAACCCGAAAACCGGCACCGTCGATGGCAGAATCTCGGCTGCCATAAAGAAGAAACCCGTACTTGAAACAACCGAGCCAACGAAGGTTGACTTGCTAACATAAGGCTTTATCTGCTCTAATGTCGCTCTAATACCATAGCCAGGCAGACACAACAACACAACGTCGGCTTTTGGAATGACCTGCGATGGGGATGCCGTAACGCACGACAAGGCACCATGATAATGGCGTCCCTCCATATCTTCAACATCAAGCGATTGGCTCCACAGGTTGGGCTGCCGCGTCAAGATGCTTACGTTATAACCATCCTGTGAGGCGACAAAGCCAGCTATAGTATGCCCTAAGGAGCCGCCACCACAAATGCAAACGTTTCTCATAGTGATTGAAGTGCTTTGATTAACGCATCATTATCCTCACTGTTGCAGATGGCAATGCGTATGTAGTTCTTTCCTTGAAGTCCGGTCTTGTTGTTGCAATCCTTGATAAGGATATTATGGCGGTTCAAGAGTGCCTCGGTTAGCTCGTTGGCAGTGAAACGGGCGGTGACTTCACACAAGAAATAGTTTGCCTGCGAGGGTATTACACGCAGATATGGTATCTTACCTAATTCTGCTTCAAAGCGACGTCGCTCCTCGAGGAACTTGCCACAGGCCGCCTTGTAGATGTGCTCGTACTTGTTGAAAATCTGCATATAGAACTCTCCAAAGGAGTTTATGTTCCATATTGCCACATCTTTCTTGGTCATGGCAATAAGCCTTGTGTCACTGCTCGCCATCACACCAAGACGAAGACCAGGCACTCCATAACTCTTGCTTATGCTCTTCATCACCACCATATTGGGATGCTGGAGCAAGATGTCGTTCTTGAGCAGTGAACTGGTTGAATAGTCGTCGGTAAAGTCAACAAACGACTCATCGACAATAAGCTTCATGCCTCGGTCATTACACCAATCAGCAAGACCTATCACGTCTTCCTTGGGGATGAAATTACCAGATGGATTGTCGGGATTGATAAGTAGCAGGGTGGTAATATCTTTGTCTCGGAAGAAGAGCTTGAGGTCTTCGGCTGTATAACGCAGGTCAGGATTGTCGGGGATGAACGACACCAGACGAGAGCGGTCAAGGCGGTTTGGATACTCTTCAAAGGTTGGGAACACCACACCGATATTGCCATCAAGGCTCTCCATAAGGCTCTTGATAAGTTCGGCGGCTCCATTACCTACTACCACAAACTCCTGCCTGATGCCAAAGTATTTCCCGGCAAGCAGAGAGTTAACCTGCATTCCCGAAGGATACTCGGTGAGAAGGACGTCAAAGTTGGCACGCAACTCATCTTTCATGCGCTTTGGCGGAAAGAATGGATTCACGAGATAGCAAAAGTCCAGCATCTTGGGGAATCGCCAATAGCCGCCGTAGCGCTTGTTGAACTTGCCTAAGCGCTCATGCTCACTGGCAAAAAGGTTCTCGGCAATGTCAAGGTCCTGGACATCATCGATCTCGTACCAACGTTCTTTTCCTATAGGCAGAGCTTTGAGATCGGCTTTGTCAAGCAAGGTGATTACACGCAGCACCTGCTCATAGTACTCGTTATTACCCATCACGCGACAATAGGCATCGAGGAACGGCACGTAGACTTGCTCGCTGAAGTCACGGCTGAACTTATAGATATTTACCGTTTTATAGTAAGTATCAACCTCATCGTAGTTGAATGCCTTCTTTGGCACGAAATTAACGATGTTGTTGTCACTGTCGATACGCACCATCGTGCCGTCCATCCAAGTCTCATACTTTGCCACAAGTGCCAAATTAGGATATGGATTGGCAAGAATCATCTCAAACATCCTGTCGTCAAAAATCAGGTCACTTTCAATGAGCAAGGTGTCATCTTCCTGCAACTGCTGCTTTACAATCGACAGAGAGTAAATATTGTTGGTCTTGTCGTAGACAGGATTCTCGGCAAATTCAATTTTGAGTTTATCGTCATAGCGATGACCGATATAATCAACAAGCTCCTTGCCCTTATATCCAACAACAATTACCACTCGGCTAAGATTGAGTGAAGCTAATTGAGTAAGCATGCGGTCTATTAGTCGCACACCATTAACCGATATCATACACTTGGTGTTTCCCTGAGTCAACTCACCCAGCCTACGCCCCATACCTGCGGCTAAAATTATCGCTTGCATAACTAACTTTAATTATTTGTCAATTGCTTAAAAACCAACAACATAGTGGACAACACTTAAAGTGCGCCTTAAATAACGATGTTAAGCTTTTTCGGATAAAACTTCTCGGTAGAAATCTTTAAGGCATTGACGAACATAAGATTGCTCATATCGTGACGCAATAAGAGGTCTTGCGTTTTCGGCCATACGCCTAACATCATCGGAATTCTCAACGAAATATTTCATTGCCTGATATAACGCGTCGGCATCTTTAGAGGGAACAATAGTTCCATTCTCTCCTTCTATAATGATTTCTCGTGAACCATTTATGTCAGTAACGATACTTGGCAACCCCATTGCGCCAGCCTCAATTACAACATTGGGGAAACCTTCGCGATAACTCGGAAAGACCAAAGCATCGGCTTGGGCATAAAATGGGCGAACGTCCTTTTGCGGGCCTACTGCATTTATTGATTTATGCTCCTCTATTATTGCTTTTGTGTCACTCCTAATCGGATCCAGTTGTTGCTCTTCTTCTCCAACTAATATTAATCTGGTCTGTGGATAGTCTTTGTTTAATCTAACAAATGCTTCAACAAGCTCATTGATGCCTTTGTCGCCAACAATGCGGCCTACAAGAACAAAAGTGAAGTATCTGCCATCTTTCTTCCCTTTGAACAGTTCGGGATTATAATACTCTAAATCAATACCCCTTATATTGCCATAACCAAGAACTCTCAAATCTTTCTTCGTAATATTATTGCCAAGTAAATCATTTTTCACACCTTCCCCTTCGGGGATAACATGGGTTGCACAGGCACAGGTCAACCTGTCGGTAGCCATTAAGATACGACGCTTAAGACCAGTTGAAGTGGGGAATACAAGGCCCGTGAAGGTATGGATTCTTACTGGGACTCTTGCCATCCAGGCTGCTACCATTGTAATAAGCCCGGCTTTAGGGGTCATGGAATGAACCAAATCGGGATTTTCCCGCCTAAGAACCCGCCACATTCTCCACAATGACTTAATGTCACTTTTTAAAGAAATCTGTCGTTCCATCGGCACTGCAATAGTACGGACACCTTCTCGCTCGGCAACTACTTGAAGGCGTCTTTCTGGAGACGAAATTGCCACAACTTCATATCCTTCTTGCTCTTGCAAATCACGTAATAGACCGGAACAAAAAGCGATAAATGTTTCTGGAACTGTTGTTACACGTATCAGCTTCATAAGGATTTATATAACTCATTATAATTGTTTGCCATAACACTGATGTCATATTGCTTGGCTTTAGCCTGACATCGCTCCGCCACATCATGATAATACTGTGGATTCTCACACAATTCACGTATTGCTGAAGCTAAAGCTTTATAATTGCCATGAGGGAACAGGATTCCATTGTCTTTTACAATCTCACGAAGACCGTCAACATCGCTGGCAATGAAAGGACGACCACTTGCCATGCCTTCTATGCTTGAAAGCGACAATCCTTCCCAATGTGACGACAACACATTAATATCGCTCTCCTGGAGCAGTCTGGGAACGTCGGTACGTATTCCAAGGAAATCAACTCTGCTTGAAACTTTTAACCTATCAGCCAAGTCTTCTATTTCTTTGCGCCTTGGCCCATCACCAACAAGTCTCAATCTATAATTACTTGGCAATTCCTTTATTGCTTTTACAAGCGTATCTTGATCTTTTTGTTCTCTAAAAGCCGCTATCATCGTAACAATAATGTTAACATCAGGCACAACATCTTTTATTGGATTTAGAAAACGAGAAGTATCTACTCCATTATAAACAATAGAGATATTTGACTTCTGCCCAATGTAATCAACCAAATTGGAATATGTCTGTTCAGCTATACATATTATGTGTGCATATCTTGAGTACATCCACTTGTCAACAATCTTGAGATACCATTTCCCACGTCGGCGATTTGTTGAATTATGCTCGGTTGTAACTAATTTTGCTCTACTATTATTAAGAATCTTTGCTAAAGGCACAAATAGTTGGCAAGCAGTGTTATGGGTGTGAATAATATCATATTTGCCTATAAACCTCATCAGTTTGAAAATGTTTCGTAGTCGATAGACATTGCCACCTTCGCCAAGAGAATGAATGGTGATTCCCTCCTGCTGGAGTTGGTGGTAAAATGCGGTCTTAACCCCATCAAACAACAACAGCTCCACTTCGTGGCCCAAATCTCGCAGCCGTGGCAACAAATCTACCATAAGATGCTCTGCTCCACCAGTGCGCAAAGAAGTTATTACATGAAGAATCCTCATCTTTTATCCTTTAAATGCATCAAATAACCTAATGGTTGGCACCAAAACCAATACCATGGTAATTGAGGAACTGGTTTGCCATGTGGAACACATGCATGAAATCGCCAATAGTTAATAGCCGCCTTAATCTTCTCTTTTACTGGTATTTTATATGAGTTAAGCTCCTTATAAGTGGTTACGCTCGCCACTGGGCTGCTCATTCTTGCCATTGTAATTCCTGCTGTAATACCTTCAGGCTGATATTCAGCCACATAAATAGGCTCATTGAAGAACAGCAATTTATATTTCTGAGATATTCTGTTCCATACTAAAGCTTCAGGACAGAATTTTTCTCCATCAAACTCAGGGAAAGGAAATTCCTTCATGACATGAGTATAAAACACTTCTTTCAAATCGCCTGTCACTCGATACTTCATTCGTAATTCAAGGCTATTGCACATTATCTCTTCTAATGGCAATCCAGACCCTATTATTTTACCTGCTGGCGACATGTCCAATCCACAAATGCCACCTATTGTCATATCATTCTTTACCCTCTGATAATAATCATTGATTGTAGCCAAAGAACTATTTGGAAGATAATCATCGCTATCGGCAATAAAAAACAGTTCACCCATAGCGTCACTAACTCCGCGATTTATTGCACGATGTTTCCCACCATTAGGCTGATAAATATAACGTATATTTAGAATCCCATCTTTAAGAAAACCATTAACAACAGTCTCGGTATCATCACTTGAACCATCATCAACGATAAGCCACTCAAAATCATGAAATGACTGTGCCTTTAACGATTCATAAAGACGAGGCAACAGATGAGCACGATTATACGTAGGTGTAAAAACAGTAATCAGCATAATTAATTCTGATTTTGATAAAATTTACTTATAGAACTTATCCATATCATACCTGTCATCATACTCATACATATTATAAATGAAGTCGCCTTCACGATGCCCATCGGTAAAAAATGATTTATATGGGCTGAGTAGTACACCCCATGCCAACAGAATCCTTATAAACAACACTCCTAACATAATAATTAGAGCACTGGTTAGAGCATTACTCTTGTATTGTGGAGATGTAGCTATGTGGGTTAATGAAGCAATAATACCCATCATGTAGTGCCAGGCAAAACGTCCACCATTTTCTGAACGAACAAACATAAGCAAAATTACACAAAAAACTAATGCCATGTTAAGCAAAACAATTTCTTTTCGATTGTCTTCAATGAATGCGTCATATTTCCAAAGCAACAATCCTGCAAATAGAACAGCTTCAACAAAGTAAGCGACACGGAATGAGCCTTCGGCAATAATATATGCATTTTGTTCAGCACGAGTCGCATCAATAAATGCATCGGATTCCGCAACTAAACTTGAAAGCAAATTACCCATACCTACAGCCAAAGCTCCGATAAGTATAAATACCACTAAAACTTTATCGAATTTCTTTGCCGGCACAAAATAAAAAGGTGCAAGTATAATAGCAGAATTATGAAAAGTAAATGCAATGAAAACTATTAAGAAAAATTGAATCGGTTTGCGGTCTATAATATATTTAATCGCAAGCCAACCAATAGTCGCTGCCATCACTTGGCGAAGATAGGTAAATGTAAAGAAAAACCATAAGCCTAAAAAGACAATCACAGCAAAGGGATAGTTGCGACAATAATTCTTAATAGAAACAAAAAGTAACGTATATATAACACATGTAGCCGTGAATATAAATATATATCTGTTGAAAGTTACATAACCCATTAACTGGTTAAAGCCTAAAAATCCCCATTCAGTTGCAAATAACCTATAACCGGCAGTAGCTAAAAGATTTCCATCATTTCGTGTTACAATTGCCAATTCATCAAAAACCTGACCATAGATATATCGGTCATAGCCCCCAAGCATATCGGAACAACCCACAAACAATGCCAATCCCCCCAAATAGATGGCAAGTGGAAGTTTGGCACGCTCGTTATTTTCATTCGACAACGCGTAATAGACTAAAGCTAAAACAAATATAAAGATGTATGTAAACATAGTTTAGCCAATTAATATCAATTCTATGGAGTATATGAATTATAAAAAACAGATTAGAGCACTTAAAATCTTTGTTGGGAACTCAATTGTATAGTGAAAACAAACTTTTAGCAATCTTGACTGGATTATGCTCAGTTAATACAGCATCTCTTCCAGCTGAAGCAATAAGCTCATATTTGTCTTTATTCTCCGTAATATCAATTAAAATTCCAGGCAACTCACTTGCATGATGCCAAATTATGCACGATTTATTATGCTCAACTGCAATATTTTCCATCGCAAATGGAGTACCTAAAACCAGCAGACCATTAGCCAAGGCATCCAAAACCTTGCCTTTGGTTCCAGTGCCAACAGTGATTGGAGTAAGCTGTATGTCGTGCTTGCAGATTTCATCTATATAGCTTGGCGCAAAGCTTATATGCCTTACTTCATAACCGGCATCCTTCAACAATTCCACATGCCGCTCCCAACCTTTTCCCAAAAAAGTAATAGTATAGGCTTTTTTCAACAGGATATTGTTGTCTATAAGGTAGGGCATTAACTCGTCAGCAGTTTGCTGCATATATAGATTATATTGTCCTGCAATCAATAATCTAATCTTTGGTTGATGAAATTCAATAGTTGGTTTGCAACCAGACACTTTGTAGTGGGGATGACGTAAGAACTGGCAATTGACATTTGGGTTCAACTCACGCAATTGATCTATATCGGCTTCACCCACCGCATAGTAAGTAAAATTATCATCAGTGCATAAATTCCGTTCTAAGCGAGCATACTTACGATACATCATCGCACATTTCCAATAGTCAATCACACTATTCATCACAAATCGTCGACTCATAATGCGGTAATAATATAACGACTCAACATCTGGTCCTAATTGCATGCGACGAATGCCTGGGAACTGCTTTGTGATGCGTGACAGTTCTTCGCTATTCACCCAAATCAAATCAGGTGCTAATGATTTGATTTCATCAACAATTTGCTTAGGCAACTTTATGTAGTTAACAAACGGATATTTCAAGAAGACTCTCAAGAATAATAAATGAAACTTAAAAATCCACCTATACCATCGTGGTAAAGTTAAAAGACGAATCTTCACTCCTAATTCATTCGCGACTGCATCTATTTTCTTATCAGATAGGCCATTTTTGTTGAACGAGTAGATTATGCAATTGTGAGCTACCTTTTCTTCTGCGGAGGCTAAGGGTGAAGAATTCATTAAACCATACAACAAATGGAAAGGTAATGCAGATGTTCCTCCTCTGTTTTCTGCAAATGGCAAAATGGTTGAAATAAAGATAAGTCTCATAAATATTTAAGCAATAGCTGCAAAACAAATTCAATATTAAGTATCTTACTTAAAAAATATGATTTCTTTGACAAAAATGGACCTTTTAGTGGATAAACGCCATTATCGTGCATTTCGGATATGAGCTGTCGTTTGAAAGACAGGTCAATTAGAGGATCTTTATTTCTGATCAGATTTAGCAACAAGCCAAAAACAATAGAATTCACTCTTTTAGTAAGGTTTAGACGAAGCTCTTTATCTTTGATTTCTTGTGCAAATTTGATGATAGAGTTATGTACAACAATATCACTTGAAATATTAAAGTAGAGCCCTTTTCTCGTTGTCGCGGTTGTGAGAGTATTGATGTGTTTTATATAATTATAAATAATAATGTCTGTAACGAATACTTTCTGAGCAAATGTCATGGTCTTCAAATTGAACTCTACGTCTTCTCGTGATATACCAACATAGAAATCAAGATTATTATTTGCCAAAAATGACCTCTTGTAAATAAGCCGCCACACACCTCCTGGATTATATCCATTTAAAAGCGCATCCTTTCCTGATATAATTTCTCCGGGATTTGCAACGTTGTCATTTATTACTTTAGAAAAATGGGGATTAACATAATTATGTATACCCATTATTATATCAATATCATCATTTGACATCATGATGTTGAGAATTCTGTCAATATTGTGACTCTCAATATAGTCATCAGAATCTACAAACCAAATGTATTTGCCTTTGGCCTTTTCTAGACCATGATTCCGAGCGGCACTCAGACCACGATTCTCTTGTGAATAAAAGGTTACATTACTATTAGACCAACAAGCCTTCTGGGCGATATCTGCACTTCTATCGCTACTGCCATCGTTAATAAGTATTACTTCATATAAATCTTTTTCTACACTAATACTTAAGATTGAATCTAAACATGTAGCAAGATATTTTTCAACATTATAGATTGGGACAATGATACTAAGAAGTTTCATAATTTTAAAGAAATCATTTTACCTATTTTGCGAGCTAATAGGGCTTTTGTGTACTGCTTAAAAAATGCAGAATTAGAAAAATATTTCACATGTCTCAACTGATTATATAGTTTCAAACACTTCAGCAACGAAACAGACCATGCATAGTATCCAAAGAATAGGTATACGTTGGTTTTGTATGCATGAACAAGAAAGCGAAACAGATTACTTTCAATAGCATTATCTTTTACTGTTAAATTACTGCAAAAATCAGCCATTTGTTGGTCATATCTCATCACTGCATTCAGTCTCGAACGATCAAGATCTCGGTCATGATTGCTTCCCGAAATATTAGATTGGGATATTCTGAAATTGAATAATATCTGATCAGTGCAAACCATGCCATCTTGAGCCAACGTAGTGACTGTAAAAATATCACTGAACCATGCATATTCAGAATAAATAAAACCGCCTATTCTTTTGATGGCTTCGGTTTTAAAAGCATAGTTTCCAATGCAACTGATATAATTATGGCAATAGATGGCTTTTTCAGCATTTAACCCCTCTAAATATTCATTATAAGGAAACTCTTCCCATGTGATATTTCCTCTGTCGTCTACACGTCGTACTCCAGCCCTAATTAAGTTCGCTTCAGGGTACTTATTAGAAAGGCGATTCACTTCTTCAAGAAAAGTGGATTCATATATATCGTCATCAGATGCAACTATAAAATACTCTGAATCAATTAACTCGAGAAGCAAATTCCAGTGTAATGCTAAATCTTTTCCGCCTATGTTTGTTTCGTTGCATCGATAGTGTATTCTGGAATCATTATACTTGTTAAGGATCTCTTCTATGTTTTCTGGAGAGCAATCATTTGAAACCAAAATTATAAAATCTTGGTATGTTTGGTTCAAAATGCTGTCAAGAGACTCTGCTAAAAATTTCTTTTTGTAAGCAGGAAGGATAAAAGTATATTTGACCATAAATAATCCTAATAATTAGAACTTTATGAATAACGAGTTGTATTAATGTTTTGAAAGGAACTAATTCGCAACTTATTGACAGAAAAGGCTCAAAAAAGAAAGATACATTATACTTAATCATTTGGAAATAGAGAGATCTTAGAAGTACTCCTCTTATTTTGTGCTGATTAATGCATAGAGATTGTAAATCTCATTTGCATGTTTCTTACTGGAGAACTTTTGTAATGCAATTGCCTGAGCATGATGTGACAATAAGAGATAGTCTTTGTCTAATAATAAGACAACATGTTCCATTTTTGCCTCCAAATCTTTCACATCGCTGAAAAGCCATCCTCCATTGGTGAGATTTAATACTTCCTGAGTACCACCAGTATTCCTGCCAATGACAAGACACCCACACATATTAGCTTCTGCTGTCATTCTGCCGAACCCCTCAAACCTCGAAGTTACCAACAAAGCTATTGCTGGTTTCATTAAGCTGAATACATCTTGAACATAACCTATGAATTCAACAGATTCTTCAATTTTTAGCTTTTCAACAATTTTGAGCAAATGCTCATAATAAGCTTTGCTACTTGCTTTCCCTGCTATCAAAAGCTTAAAATCAGGATGCTTTTCGGAAAAATTAGCAAAAGCATAAAGAGCATCTTCAATACGTTTATCATCATTGATGCGATTAGCCATTAGAAAATACTTTTCTTTAGGAAGAAAAATATTGCTTTTCCTATCAATTGAAGATATTGGATTATAAACGACTCGTGATTTTTGCTCATACGTCAAATTGAAATGTCGCTGTATATCGTTCGTGATACATACGGTATATGACTGCTTCAAAAGATTGAAATAGAACGATTTGCAAGGGTAGAAACCACGCAATGCATCCAAATCTTGGTATTCTCTCAGATGCCACACATGTGGGATTTTCAACAACTTGGCAGCCCATAGTCCCTCATGGACCACACCAACGTTGGTATGAATAATATCCACATGAAGCCGCTGAGCTATTTTATAAATTTGTATAAAGCTCTTCGTTTTAATCAAGAGTGATCGCAAAAAGAAATACAATTTTTTATTCCACGGCAATCCAGAATCAAACCAAGAACAAAAAATGGGTACTGCAAAACAGGTGATGTTTAACTTCTGAAGTTCAATTGTCAAATCATCCTTCTCTTTCTCAGGAGGATGAATGACGTAAGGTTCAATGCCATACTGCTCCTTCAAAGCTCTTACCATATTTAAGAATGATATGGAGCTCCCGTCCATTGATGTGGTGTGCAGAACATACAGTATCTTCATTGCGTACTCATTGAAGAGGATTTCTTCATCCTATTATAAAAAAGGAATATGAGATATGAAATAATAAGTGCCGTCAAAATCTGAAAAGCGATTTCAAGCAGTAAGTTATTTTTGATATAGATCGGGAAAACAAATACAAAAATGCGTTTAAAATAGAGTATTGTACTATGGACGCATAAAATCAACAAAGTATGTCGACCAATCCAGCCTCCCTTGATGTTGAATCTTTTGACAGCACTGACAAACAATAGGGTTACTACCACACTAACAAGCAGGCTCAATAAACCATAAGGATAAAAACAACGGGCCATAATGAGATCTTTGCTGTCTATAATACACATTATCCACAATATTAATGTGGCGAATATGCCTAATATACCAATTTGGCTATATTGTTCTATGACATTGTGCACACGAATTCTCTCGCCAATCCAAATGTAAATCACTGCAGAACAACCAGCCTGCAAACTGAGAGGTAGTCGAATATATTTAACTGAATAACAAGCGACACAAAATAGCATTATGATGATTAACCCCAACTTAATATCACGAAAGTGAATTCGCAAGAAATTATAGATTAGCATCGCCCAAAAAAGAGCCAACAGAAACCATAGAGGGCCAACGATAGGTGTTGAAGCAAAAAGTTCATCACCATCTGTTATTCCACTACCCCATAAGAATCTTATTGTCCAATTTTCTAAATAGTCCTTCAAGATGTTGAAACTTCTAAAGTATGCGCTTAGCAGAAGTAGTATCCCCAAAGTCACAAAAGCTGTAACAGCATATGGTTTTATATGGTTGCTTGCATATTTCCTAAACGCCTCTTTTTGTGTAGTTCCTTTGAAAAAAAAACCAGATATGATAAAAAACAATGGCATATGAAAACTGTAGATAATGACACTGAAATATGGCAATGCAGATAGATTACAATGTCCAATAATCATCAAAAGGATGCAGATGGCTTTGACTGCATCAAAGTATTCAATACGGTTTGCCATTAGTATTTATTTAGCAGAAGGAAATTGAACCTGAGGGTGGAAAGTACGTGCAGCACGGACTGATTTCCATATGATGGAAGCATGAACTTTGTCTCCGCACAAATATCGGCGAATGGCGAATCGTTGTTTTGACCTACAATCATTTCGAAAGGATTTTTCACCTTGTCTCTTGCGGATGATGAAAAGATTGTTGCGGAAATAATAGAAGTAGTTGTGCAATCGCTTTTCGTCTCTTTCTTGCATAAAATCAAGATTTCGCTGTAAAGTGCGCTTGTGTAAAACTACACTGCGACATGCCATATAGCAGGGATATTGTGCCGAGATGCGACTTGTGTATTCAGTATCATCACCCCAAATGAAGAATTCTTTGTATGGCAATCCCACTTCCATGATTGTCGCAGTACTAACAAGAACTGAAACAAAAGTTGACTGTTTGATTTTAATCATTTGTTCGTGGGTCATATCACAATAGTCAGCATAACCATTGCTTGTTGGGCGATCATCTACAGAAGGTGTGTTCATTGGCCTACCATCTATCCCTATTACTTTACTACAAACATATCCTATTCCTGGTTTTGATTGAAATGCACGGATTAATTCAGCAAGAGCATCTGGCCGGCAAATCACATCATCGTCCATGAACCAACAGTAGCTAAATCCATTTTCAGCAACATATTTTAATCCTGTGTGGAAACCTCCAGCACCACCCAAATTTTCCTGGGTAATGGTAATTATATCAGATTGTCCTGAAAGATACTCAGATGTGTTATCAGTGGAGCCATTATTTATTACAATGATTTGTCGGTTTTGAAATGTTTGTTCTCTTAGTGACTGGATTACCTCTTTGAGTAATTCTAACCTGTTGTATGTGACGACAACAATACCAACTTTATCCATATCTTCACCTGTAATTGTTTATATTTTATGCTTTTCTTTAAATCCCTTCCATTTTAACTTCAAATAGCCTACTGCATCATATTCGCTATATCTCTGCACCAAAACTAAAGTGAGGACAATGCTGAGCAAAATTTTAATAGTGAACGTCATAACGATGTTCCAATTTGTCGTTATTTTATCTATTGCAAATAAGACTAAAGCAAGGCATACCGCTATTAATATAGGACGGATGAGTTTCTTCATGAAATTAATAATGGGATATCTCAGCTTTCGAAATAAAATGTAGAAAGAGATGATAGTGTTAGCAATTTGCCCTATGAAGAAGCCCCAAGCTACCGCGTTGATAGTCCCCCAGAAAACAATTGCGATTATAAAGCAAGTTACAACACATGTCGTGCAGCAAAGGCCTCCAATAAAATAAGCCTTGGTGTTATTTGAAGACATATAGATTGAACCAGTAGTTGAAATCATTATTTGTGTGGCAATTGTTAGAGAAATAACTTTAAATGGGTAAATTGCTGGTATCCATTGATTACCAAATAATATCAAAATAGTTTCTTCACTAACAAAAAAAGCTATTACTGCGACTGGAAACGACACATATGCAAGCATTGAGAGTAACTTGATATAATTATCTGCCAAAACCCTCAAATTGTTCTGAAAATCTGAGAAAATGGGTTGCATGACCGGTGTGATGATGAACGTTATATTAGATAGTGGCATCATCATAAGAGAGTAGGCTTTATTGTAGTATCCCAGTTGCATAGCATTGATATAGCGTCCAATAAGTATGTTATCTAGATTTCTGGAGAAATAATTGATGATATTAAAGAGGAACACGTAAATAGAAAA
The DNA here is from genome assembly GCA_946410125.1 of uncultured Prevotellaceae bacterium. Lineage (GTDB taxonomy): Bacteria > Bacteroidota > Bacteroidia > Bacteroidales > Muribaculaceae > Sodaliphilus. The sequence goes on from CAMJZF010000005.1 coordinate 16,052, forward strand.
AGATGCAATGCTTGACATTGTAACCCACAGCCCCTTGAATCTTATATACAGAGGATGATGTATGTAGTTGATAATTGTGGCAAGAAAAGTGCTAAGTATAGACTGTATTATGAGAGCATATATTCCAAAGCCTAAAAAGGCTGCTGCTATACTGATTACTCCCACAAAGATTTGAATAGAGACACCTCGGATTGCTATAAAGCGAAATTCCTTGTTACGTGATAGTAGGGCACCTGGAATACTGCCTATGCTTCCAATTAAAAAAGGAAGACTCAGCCATCTACAAATCTCTACGAGGCGAGGCTCATGATAAAAAATGGCTATCGGCTTGGCGCATAAGAAGAAAGCGCCAGCCATTATTAGACCTAGAAAAATAGTGAATGTGAATATATTATTAAACTCTTTCTGTCCAAATTCTTTTTTTTGAATAACTGCAGCACCTATCCCAACATCACCAATGATTTGAAATAATGCTGTAAATACTGTAACCATTGCTAACAGGCCGAACTCTCTCGGCGTAATCAAACGAGAGAGAAAAGACGAAATAATGGTTGAAATGATAATGCCTGAATACTTGCCAAAAGCTGTGTATAAAACACCACTTATTAGTTCTCGCTTAGTACCCATCTCTTTGACAGACTAAAAAAACTCTGCAAAATCAATATATTGAGTTGAACGCATCAATCACTTTTTCTATCGTCTTGTCCATGTCATAATAGGCAAAATCAGCCAATCTCCCGCCAAAATGAAGATTGGGAACCAACTTAGCCCGATCAAAATACTTCGCATAGAGTGCGTTGTTCTGGTCATCATTAACAGGATAGTATGGTTCCATACCGGGCTTCCATTCTATGCTGTATTCTCTGCTAATAACCGTTTTAGGACATGCATATACAAAATTTCCGAACAACTCGAAATGTTTGTGCTCAATAATGCGAGTATAAGGAATGGAACTTTCTGTATAGTTAATAACAGCATTGCCTTGATAATTTGGAATATCAAGCACTTCGGTTTCAAAAAATACAGTGCGGTACTGCAATTTACCATAGCAAAAGTCAAACAGTTCATCAAGTGCTCCAGTATAAACGATTTTTCTAGCCATAGCATTCAATTCATAGCGATTTTGCAAATAATCAACTCCTGTACGTGTCTCAATACCATCAAGAAGCCCATCAATCAATATATTATAGCCACCTTCAGGAATACCTTGGTATTTAGCGTTAAAATAATTGTTGTCAAAAACAAGTCTGAATGGTAACCTTCTTATAATAAAAGCAGGCAAATCACAACATTTACGTCCCCACTGCTTTTCAGTATAACCTTCAATGAGTGCATGATAGATATCATCTCCTATTAGTACTTTTGCTTGTTCTTCCAAATTGCTTGGTTCCATTACACCATTGGCTTTCATCCTCATAATAGCTTTCTTACATTGCTCATCAATTCGATGCCGTGCTTGTTCGGGAGTGAACACATCTGGCCACATTTCATGGAATGTATTCATGTTAAACGGCAGATTGAACAACTTGTCTTTGTATCTGGCTATTGGAGAGTTTGTGAAACGATTAAATTCCACAATCGAATTGACAAATTCCCACACATTTTTGTTGTTTGTATGAAAAATATGTGCGCCATATTTATGCACATTGATACCCTCAATCTTTTCACAATAAATGTTTCCGCCTAAATGCTGACGACGGTCAATAACAAGACATTTTTTCCCTTGTCTATGAGCCAAATGGGCAAAAGTCGCACCATAAAGGCCTGCACCTACTATTAGATAATCAAATGATTTCATAAAATAGATTTTATTTAGTATTACTAAAGTTGATTGTTACCATATAGGTAACAGGCTTGGAGCGAACCCAAATCTTCCATAGAGGGATTGTTGAGTTTATGGCCTTAGTAAGCATCCGCATCGGAAATGCGTTGATAAAGACGATATTCTCTCCTCGCTATCGCTATAGAAAACTGTCGCTCAGACTTATCTTGGGCGGGGATTAGTCTCGTTTGAAGAGGTCGCGGGTGTAGACTTTGTCCTGCACGTCGTTGAGGTTTTGGTCGAAGCGGTTAGCAAGGATTACCTGGCTCTGTGACTTAAATTGCTGCAGGTCATTTACCACCTTACTACCGAAGAATGTGGAACCGTCTTCGAGAGTAGGTTCATAAATGATGACTTTAGCGCCCTTGGCCTTGATGCGTTTCATCACACCCTGGATAGACGACTGACGGAAGTTGTCGCTGCCACTCTTCATTGTAAGGCGATAAACGCCAATTATACACTCTTTCTCCTCTTCGCGGCTATAGTCGCCCCTGTGATAGTAGTCGTAGTAGCCTGCCATGCGTAGCACCCTGTCGGCGATAAAGTCTTTTCGTGTGCGGTTGCTCTCAACAATCGCCTCGATTAGGTTCTCGGGCACATTGGCATAGTTGGCAAGCAGTTGCTTTGTGTCTTTAGGCAGACAGTAGCCACCGTAGCCGAAGGAAGGATTGTTGTAATGCGTGCCGATGCGTGGGTCAAGGCACACGCCATTGATTATCGACTCGGTGTCAAGACCTTTCATCTCGGCATAGGTGTCGAGTTCGTTAAAGTAGCTGACTCTCAAAGCAAGATAAGTATTGGCAAACAACTTCACAGCCTCGGCCTCGGTCAATCCCATGAAAAGAGTGTCAACATCGGGCTTTAGTGCTCCTTGCTGGAGCAATTGGGCAAACTTGTGAGCCGCCTTGTCAAGTCGCTCGTCACCTTCGGGGCGACCAACGATGATGCGGCTTGGGTAGAGGTTATCGTAGAGTGCCTTAGTTTCACGAAGAAATTCCGGCGCAAACAGAATATTCTCGCTTCCAGTCTTGCGTCGGATACCCTCGGTATAGCCCACAGGGATTGTTGACTTTATTACCATTATCGCCTTGGGATTAACCTTAATGACAAGGTTAATTACGTCCTCGACCAATGTGGTGTCGAAATAGTTGGTCACCGCATCATAGTTGGTTGGGGTGGCGATAACAACAAAATCGGCATCGGCGTAAGCCTTCTCGGCATCGAGCGTGGCAGTGAGGTTCAATTCCTTCTCAGCCAGATACCGCTCAATGTATTCGTCTTGGATAGGAGAAATGCGGTTATTGATTTTTTCGACCTTTTCGGGCAGTACGTCCACTGCCACGACCTCGTTGTGTTGTGCCAGCAGAGTAGCGATGCTCAACCCAACATATCCAGTTCCAGCTACAGCAATCTTCATGTTTAAGCAATGATTACCCCACAAGAAACAGTGGGAAAGTTTCGACTTAGAATATTATCTTAGGACATCAAATGCATAATAAGCACCTGAATATCAGCATCAAAAATAAATTTAGTACATTTAAACAGGAAATCAAAATCCCCCAAAAAACATACATAGTGAAATAAATCTGTAAAGATTACTCCGTAATTGTCGCAAATTTACGCAAAATCACTCAAATAGGGCTTGTACAACCGTTAAGATTCCTTAAATTCCAGCTATTAAAATTGAAGACAATTCACCGTGAACAAAAGGAAAGAAGGGACTATTGGTCAAAATTTAGGATAAAATCTCTCAAAGTGCCGATTATTGTTTACACTTGCGGCATTTATAAGTTTAGCTATGCAAAAAAAGATAGCAACTCACAAAGTGAATTGCCATCTGCTTAATTTTCAACCTGTTTTGTGGAGTATAGCAGACTCGAACTGCTCACCTCAACACTGCCAGTGTTGCGCTCTACCGGATGAGCTAATACCCCAAATCAGTTTTGCAGGTGCAAAATTAGTACAGTTTTTTCAAATGTGCAAGATTTAGCCTACATTTTTTCAAAATAAATTAAGCAATCACCCAAAATCAGAAAAAAAGTAATAACAAAAAAGAAGGAATTTAAATGTAAAGTAGCCGAATTAATGAGCTTAATCAGAGCTTTCGGTTTAAAAAGGGCTGCAATCCTAAAAAACGAGTGCAGCCCTCTGAAATGTGATTTGTAAAGCGCGCGCCGATTACTTGACAACCTTGTAAGTGCGATTGCCGTCGATAACAATGTTAATGCCCTTGAAAGGTGAGTTGCTCACCTGTCCCATTGGGTTGACATATCGCACTGCAGAGTTACTGTCGTCGATGCTTATGCCATCAATGCCCGTTGGGTCAAATTGGAGCTGGAATTTTGCGCTTGCTAGTTGACTGTCACCTGCAAGAGGATAAGCATTAAAGACGTACTCGGTATTGGGTTGACCTTCAAATGCAGTTGAGAAGTTGATGGTTTTAGTTTCGCCACCAGCAATCTTCACCACTGGAGTGGCACCTGTCAAGCGGTTGGTTGATCCTTCAATGATGCGGTAGTAGATGGGACCCACATATTCTCCAGTGCCCACATTCTTAATGTTGATAGTGGCAGTGACATTGTCGGGGGTCATGTAATAGTTGCCCACAGTGAGCTGAGACACTGCTTGCAGCTCATAGTTTTCGTTGGGTGTAACCACGAGCGGACGAGGGCCATCGATGATGCGGTTGTTATTGTCACGGATGAAAATCTGGTAATTGCCGGCACCACGTGGAGCGAAGAGCTCACACTTAACGAGCACAGTGCCATTTTTTGGCACGTTAACTTGAGTGTCGAAATAATCAGTATACTCGGTGTCTTCTTCTTTCTTCATAGACACATATATGGTGCCCATGAAATCATCACCACTGTTGGCAATTGTGATATTGGCTTTGAAGAAGGTGTTGTCGCCCACTTCGGCTGGGAAATCGAAGCTCTCCACACTGAGTTGTGGTGTTCCGGCTGGAGCCTCGGTAAACGTCATCACGCCATCTTCAACATGAGCATTCCAGTAGCCAGTGGTAGCTGAGCTGTGGTCATAGGGGCGATATTGGTTAATGCCTGCATCGGGACACTTATACATGAAGTGCAGTCGATAATCGCCAGGTGCCAGATTGGCACTTGGAGTGATGCTGCGCGCATTATTACCCTCAACAGCGCTACGGTATCGCGTACCCAGGCTCATCACGAGGTCACGCTCGGAGCTGGTAAATACTTCCATAATATTGTCGTTGACATCGGTGAGCACATAGGCTGTAGTAACGGTGACAGTGTTGCCATTGCCGTAGCCCGCTCCCATCATGCCATATCGGTTGATGAGCAGCGACTCTCCAAGTGCTACCTGGTCTGCGTTTGGCTTAAAGTAGTCTAGAGAAACCTCAAGATAGTTGTCTGGTGCAGGATCACCCTTGTCGGGGTAGGCATTGATAATCATTGTCTGCGACGAATTGTATCCGCCCTCAAAAGAACCAGCTCCCTGGTCGCGAGGATTGAGCGAAGTTATCAAGAAATAGCCATTGCTGCGAGAGCCCCATCCCCAGTTGAAGTGGAAATAGCCATCCTCATTATATCCGTCAAGGACGAAGGCATGGCCACCTTTAGACGTAAAACCGCCATAAATTATGGGACGATTGTTGTTTAGCTCGTTGAAGATGAGCTCTTCCCACTCATTAATGGTCTTTGTGTTACGCATCATAAATTTCATGCCCTTGTTGTACTTGAAATTGTTGCGCAAGGCGTTCATCAACCAGTGAGCGCTGGCATTACTACTCTTGCCGTATTGCATGCTACAAGCCACTCCAGCATCATACATCAGAGTGGCAACGGCATCGCCCTGCTCCTCGGTGTAATGGCCAGGAACATAGTTGTCAAGCATGTTGTCCCACTCATAAGGATGGTCAAACGCCCTATCAATGGTAAAGTCGCCACTTTCATAATTGACATGACCCTCGCCCTGTTGTGGCCAACGGTGGTAGTACATCAGCTGAGCTCCAGCAGTTGCCACGCATCCTGTAGCAGATGTGCCAGCCGGCTGTCCATCTACGTAGTATTCGGGACACAAGCGGTTATAAGGCTCTTTCTGATCCCAGTTACTTTTAAGTAGAGGCTTAACCACCGGGTTGTGAGCTATAGAAGCGCCGTCACTTGCCATACCGGAGTGGGTGCGCAAGTATGCCATTTCATGAGCATACATGTCGAGCATACACTGCAGGCCATCGGGCACATTGGCAGGGTCGAACGAGCCCTCATCGCTATAACCCAGCACAGGGACAGCACGGTCGTCGCCAGCAACAATCACATAGCCGTTACTCTTGCCGTTGTTGAACACATAGTAATCGGTTTCATGATTCTTGCTCTTAGCTTCAAGCACCATGTTGAGCTGTGGCTGAACATTCCCAACTCCCAGCATGTGCCTGGGTGAGTTTTTTACCAAATAATTGTTAGCTATCGCTAAAGCGGCACCTTGCTCTACTTGCTTAGCATTAAGCGAGAAAGCGAGCAATAATGAGAGTAATAAAATTGAATAGTGTTTCATAAGATTTATTAAAATATACCGAAAAATCATCTTTTTGATAGTGCAAAGTTAACAAAAAAATATGAATGATGAATATTTTTTCATACAACTTCAATACAAATCATCAAAAAGTGCTTTAAACTGTGCAGGCTTAAGCCCCCAATGAGGGTGTAGCAACAAGTTGGGCGGAGCCATCGAGACCATTCGCTCAATGGTTATGTTCGGTGGCAGGTGCTCAAAGACACGATGGCAAAAAGCGGCGTATTCCTGTGCTGTCCAGTCGATAAGCTTGAGCTCTCCCCTCTCCCACTGCCGGGCAAGTTCAGTACCTCGTAGCACCTGCATCTGATGAAACTTAATGGAGTTAACCGGCAGTTTGGCAATTTCGTCAACTGTCGCCATCATATCATCTTTAGTTTCACCAGGCAACCCCAGAATAAGATGAGCACCCACCGTTAGCCCCCGTTTAGCTACTCTCCCAATCGCTTCCATAGCACATTGACCTGAATGGCAGCGATTTATTAGCGCAAGAGTTCTCTCGTGAATTGTTTCTACACCAATCTCAACTATAACTTTGTGAGTGACATTGATGCCCTGCAACAAGTCGAGAACTTCGTCACTAAGACAATCGGGACGCGTAGAAATCACAAGCCCCACCACATCGGGCACAGCCAGAGCCTCGTTGTAGAGAGCACTCAACTTCTCGACAGGCGCATAAGTGCCTGTGAAGCTCTGGAAATAAGCCAGATATTTCATATCGGCATATTTCCCATTATAGAAGTTTTTACCTTCGAGCAGTTGATGAGTGACAGTTGCCGACGAGTTGCTAAAAGCAGGAGTAAACGATGAATTGTTACAATAAATGCATCCGCCATGGCTTAAGGATCCGTCACGGTTTGGACACGAGAAACCAGCGTTGACATTGAGCTTCTGCACCCTCATGCCATAGAGCTGCTTCAAGAAATCACTATAACGTTGGCGTGCCACAGCACAATCGCTTAAAGCCTTGAGGCTCGATTAATTAGCACATTGTCAAGAATTACAATTGCCGCCATTGCCTCAACAATGGGTATTGCACGGGGAACCACGCATGAATCGTGGCGACCTTTAGGCTTGATTACCACAGTGTTGCCATCATGGTCGATGCCTTCTACCTCTTGCATTAAAGTAGCTACAGGCTTAAACGCCACCTTAAAGCAGATGTCACTGCCATTGCTGATTCCCCCTTGAATGCCACCAGAGAAATTGGTAGATGTAGTAATCCTGCCTTCCTTAAAAATAAACTTATCAAGCACCTCGCTCCCAAAGTGGTTTACAAAGTCGAATCCCAACCCAATTTCAAAGCCTTTGGCAGCCGGAATGCTCATCATCGCCCCGGCAAGCTGAGCCGAGAGTTTGCCGAATACCGGTTCGCCAAGCCCAACCGGTACACCCGAGACAACACATTGCACAACACCGCCACAGGTATCACCTTGAGGCACTTCGGCAACATTAACCGTTGACTGAGCACTGATTGTTATATCCATCTTCTCAAGGACTTGCTTAGCGAGAGCGCCTGCAACCATCCTTGCCGCCGTCTCGCGAGCCGAAGCCCTTCCGCCTCCCCTATAGTCACGGAGGCCATACTTTGCCTGAAAAGTATAGTCGGCATGAGATGGCCTGTACACATTTTTCAATTGCTCATAGTCCTCTGGCCGTTGGTCTTTATTGCGAATGATGAAGCCAATTGGCGTTCCGAGCGTAACTCCGTCCATGATTCCAGAAAGGAATTCAACCTCATCAAGCTCTTTTCGGCTTGAGGTGACCGAGCCCTGCCCAGGCCTGCGTCGTGCCATTTCATGTTTCAGCTGCTCGAAATCAATTTTTACGCCAGCCGGCATTCCGTCGATGACTCCTCCAATTGCCGGCCCGTGCGACTCACCAAAGGAGGTGAGGCTAAAGATGTTGCCTATTCTGTTCTTAAGTGCCATTGCCTGTTATTATCGATTGTTATGGGTGTTAGCTATTCGTCCTTGATAATGTCGCATACCGTAGCATGGACAAAATTCACAAGGTCGTTAGGTGAGATTTTGAACTGCAGTCCTCGCATTCCCGCACTGATGAAAATGTGGTCAAACTGCATACAGCTCTCATGGATAAATGTTGGGAAAGGCTTCTTCATGCCAATTGGTGAGCAACCGCCACGGATGTATCCCGTAGTGGGCAGCAAATCTTTCATGGCAATGAGGTCAACCTTTTTGTTGCCACTGAGTTTGGCTGCCTTTTTGAGGTCTACCTCATGGTCACCGGGAATGACGCATACAAAGTGCTTAGTTTTCTCACCAAAGAGCACTAAGGTCTTGAACACCTGATTAATGTCCTCGCCAATAGTGGCTGCCAGGTGTCCAGCCGAGAGATCACTCTCGTCAACCTCATAAGGAATGAGTTCGTAAAGGATCTTAGCTCTATCGAGTAGCCGGGCAGCATTAGTTTTAGTAATCTTTTTCATAATGCAAAGATAGTAAATAGTTTTTAGTTATCAAAATGGGAGCCCCCTCTCAATCTTCCCCTCAAGGGGAGAAGCTGGGCTGCGCAACGGTGTTTTACACAAATTACCATGAATTGACCACAAATTACCAATAAGAACACAAGAAAAATTGCTTTAGATACAGGCAGGACACAAGAACAAAAGCTCACACAAGAACACAGGTTTTGTCAAACCAAGAAAACCAAGTCATAACCAAGTTAACAAAGATAGTTTTGGTTGTTTTGGTTATTTTGGTTTGAATGCTCCGGGCTAAATTCATAAGAATCAGAAGAATAAGTTGTTTATATTATTGAATGATAATTTGTGTGTAATTCACGGTAATTTGTGTAATACCCTGCCAATAAACATTTCAATGTTGTTCAAATATATATTAATGTCTTACATTTGTCTAAAAGAGTTCTTTGACATACTGCCACCCCACATGTGATTCATGTGATTCATGTGATTCATGTGATTCATGTGATTCATGCGATTCATGTGTCTTTGCCTGAAAAAAGTTGTCCCACCTGTCCCATCTGTCCCATCTGTCCACAAGGTCGCTTCGCTCTTGTTTAATCAAACGAAGAAAGCAAGGGTAAACCAAGAGATGTAGATAAGAAGGATGAGGGGAACTACTCGTGGTGATAGGGTTCGTTGCGGAGGATTGTCATAGCCCTGTAGAGCTGTTCGGTAAATATTAGACGAATCATCTCGTGGGAGAAAGTCATTGACGAGAGTGAGATTTTTTCATTAGCGCGCGAATAGACTTCCGGCGAGAATCCGTAGGGACCACCAACGACGAAGACCAGCCTGCGCTGGACAACAGACATCTTTTTCTCGATATAACGTGAGAACTCCATGGAGGTGAATTGCTTGCCATGCTCATCAAGAAGCACCACGTGGTCGCTCTTGTCGAGTGCTGAGAGTATGTTTCGCCCCTCGGCATCCTTTTGCTGACCTTCGGTCATATTTTTAGTGTTCTTGGCATCGGGAACATACAAAATCTCAAATGGCACATAATGCTTGAGCCTTGAGGTATATTCCTCGATGCCCTTGCTTAGATAGCCCCCCGCCATCTTTCCTACTACCGCCAGAATAATTTTCATGATTATATTCTATACAAAGAATTTAATTCCGCCTGGATGACAAGTGACCGTCATATCACTAATCATTGACATGGGTTCGCCGTCGATATGATAGACCCTTGGCAAAGATGAATGAATCTTGACTTGCCGAGCACGATAGGTATCAACATGGCGATTCTTGTCAACAGTCTTGGTGAACAAACTACCGCCAACGATGGGGCTTTCCAACGGACTAAAAGGCTTGATGACGGTAATGTCGAGCAGTCCATCCTGAAGGCTTGCATGTGGAGCAATGAAAGCGTTGTTCCCATACTGAGAAGCATTGGCACAGGTGATGACAAAGACATCTTCCTCGATGATCATGCCGTCAATCTCGATGGTGCAACGTATTGATTTATAGCTCGCATAAACCTGAAAAGCTGTCTTCACATAGTTGAGAGCTCCACGCTTGGTGCGCTGCGCATATCTGTCGGCGATTTCGGCATCAAAGCCCATTCCCGCCGTACATACAAAAGTGTCATCGTTAAGAGTGCAGTAGTCACACACTTCCACATGGTCGCGGTTGATTACCTCAAATGCCTTGCGCATATTCATTGGAATCTCAAGATGGCGAGCCAGGCCATTGCCTGAGCCACAGGGTATTATAGCAAGAGCTACATTGGTGTCTTTTAAAGCCGTAGCGGCGCCATTGACGGTGCCGTCACCTCCCACGGCAATGACACCATAGAAATTGTCGCGCACTGCTTGAGCCGCCAAGTCGCTGACTCTCATGTCGCGCGAGACCATAGCGATTTCAACATCAAACTTGCTGTGGTCTAAAGTTTCCTGAATTAATTGTGGCACCTTATCCTTCTTGCTGTTGCCAGAGAAGGGATTAATGATTGCCATTAGTTTCTTGCGGTTTTCCATGCCACAAAATTACAACAATAAGATAAAACAGACAAATTTTTTAGTAGAGTGTGATAATGCTACACAAAAAAACCACGGCTACTCAGCTCAGAGTTACCGTGGCTAATTTTTCAAATGCCCAGAAGAGATTATTTCTTCTTGCGGTTGCCGTAACGGCTCAAGAACTTATCAACACGACCAGCGGTGTCAACCAACTTCTGCTTACCGGTAAAGAAAGGGTGAGAAGTGTTGGTGATCTCAAGCTTTACCAATGGATAAGTCTTTCCATCCACCTCAATAGTCTCCTTGGTGTTGACAGTTGAGCGAGTGATGAAAACCTCTTCATTCGACATGTCCTTAAAAACAACTTCGCGATAGTTGTCAGGATGAATACCTTGTTTCATTTTAAATATATATTTAATTTGTTATACAATAACAGTGTTGGTAAGACACTGGAGGCTTAAAGACCTCAAAAATTGTAATGGCGCGCAAAGGTACAAACATTTTTTCAAATGACCAAATTTTTTTGTATCGGTCTAAGAAATGATGAATTATATAGTACACATTTAATAGATAAACACAAGATAAAAGTTCAAAAAACGATTTATAGTAATGATAAATTTCAAAAAATGACTAATTTTGCATTTCAATGCAAATGCGAAAAAAAATATTACCACTTGTGACGTTGTTGCTCACTACAGCAATAGCCAGTGTTCTTGTTTCGTGCAATTACGGCGACATGAGCAATGAGATGATAGTAGAGAACGATGACTACATCGTTACTGGCGACAGCGTTGTCATGGGTCCTTACCATGCCTACAGCCACGATGGACAGAGCATTGTTACCAACTACACGTCGCAAAGCGCCGATTCCATTCCCAACGTCATAAAATTCAGGCTAACAATAGGCAGCCGCGACATAGAATTACTCCCGGCACACTATCACTACATTGATTTAGAAAACACCTTTGACACGCTCACATTCCAAGCCTTCAAGCCCGACAGCCTAAAGCTTAAAGCCACTCACAACATCACCATTCCCAACTCACTGAAACTGAAAATCGACCTTAGTGAGCTCACAAAATCCATAACCAATAAAGGTCATTTCGTCACACCCACCCGCGACACTATCTATCGCCAGGACTTTGAGCAGTCACTGATAGAGATGCATATAGACCCAGGAAATCCCGATCTCGCTTTCAAGACCAGAATAAGCCATCCATCGAGAGAAGACGGGATTAGTGAAATACAGCTACAGCTTCGCACCATATTCTCACACCGCAACAAGAGTTACACCAACTGGAAAATGAGTGACGAAGGCCAGACATGGACCCCACGCTTCAACTCAAAACAGCCAATACTCAATGCGCTGTACAACATGTCGATGCAGCAGGTAATGCCCCCAAACGCCAGCCGTTACTCATCGCTGGTAGCCGGCGAGTGCTATGCCATAGCCTTGTCGCTTGCCTATTTGCAGCCTCAGCAATCGATGGAACGCCTTAAGTCGATGGTAACCGACAGTGTGATAAGCCTTGAACCCGGCAACAGAAGCTATCCCTCACTCGTGAACGACCTGATATGGTCGCAGGCGGCATGGAGTGTGTATTGTGCCACTGCCGACAAGACCTGGCTTATTTACAGCTACAAAGTAATCGTTAACAGTTTAAATCAAGTCAAGGACATAATGCTCAACCCTCAAACAGGCCTATACCATGCCATGAGCCCTTACATTAGCAGCCAAACGTGGCAATATTATCCATCCTGGATGAGTACCAGCGATGCCTTTGAGACGATTCCATTAGTTGGCAACGCAATAATGGAGCACACCTACAGGCTTTTAGGGCTTATTGCCGATGAATTTGAGCAAAACGTTGATTACGACACAGCAGCCGACCATATAAAAGATGCCATCAATCACAGGCTGTGGAATGAGAACAACGAGTACTACACACAATATCTTTATGGCGGAGTGAGCTATTTCATGTCGCCCTGCATTGACAATCTGGGACAAGGCCTGAGTATCCTGTGGGACATAGCCGACGACGACCGCGCCGAATCGTTAATTAAGAAAACCCCGTTGAGCAACTTTGGCGTTCCACTACTCTACCCCAATCGCGTCAACGCAGGGACTGGCATCAACAACACTGTAGTTCCCATGATACAGGCCATCTGGAACCTGGCAGCCGCCAAAACCGGCAACATGAACATCCTGCGCCGTGGCATGGGGGCCTTAATAGCGCAACAAGCCCTCGCCGCCTCCTGCGCCACAAGCTGCAACGCCACAACCGGCGAGCTACTTAGCGGCAATGGTCATGGCAATGCCGCCGGCAATATCGCGATGATCCTGCGAGTTCTTGCCGGCATGAACTTCCTCCCCAACGGCATTGAATTCAACCCGAAAGTACCCGTATGTTTTGCCGGGACAAAACACATAAGCCAGTTCCACTACCGCGATGCCGTGCTCGACATCACAATTAAGGGGACCGGAGATGATATGGACAAAATCACACTTGATGGCAAAGTCCTTGCCACCAACTTCATAGAAGGTTCACTCAAAGGCAATCACAAGATTGTAATAGAGATGAATGATAGATATTCGGGCTCGGGAGCTGCCACTCAAGCAGCAAAAATGAAACTTCTACCCGAAGAGCCCAAATGGCTTTGGGACGGCTATTATGGCACAAACTTCACTTATAGCAGCCAACTTGGCTACCGTATCTTCATAAACGGCGAAGCCACCTACGCGATGCGCGACTCGGTGCTTGGCACCCGCGACACTGTAACCTATCGCAGCTACAGCATCGTAGCCATTAACCGATATGGTCACAGCTTTATATCAAAACCACACTACATAACCACCAGCGCACAATGTTACCCCTTCATAAAGCATGCTCCATCGCTTGCCACGACCATGCCGGCATTGAACACATTGAGCCATCACCCCATCACCCTTGCCGATGACACGACATGGGTAGAAATTCCAGTGCACACCAACGAGGCAGGAGATTACATACTGGATGTGCTGTACGGTAACGGCAATGGAGCACCATCGATGTGGTCGCCATGCGACATGCTAAAAATAATTGCCAACGGTCACAGCCAGGGAGTTGTGTCGACTCCGCAATTAGGCGTGAACCAGTGGCTTACAATGCAGTACAGCAGTCATTTGAACATTAAGCTCTTAAAGGGCAACAATGTCATTAAGTTATGCCGCCTAAGGCCAGGGGCATCATCAGTTGGCGATGACATGATAATTCTTGACCACATAAGACTTATAAAGAGATAAGCATATCCCCAGACACTATTTCATATTAAATATAAACATGAGAATAATGCCCAAATCATATAAATACCTGCTCCTATCCATTTCATGCCTGACAATACTGTCGATAGCGGGCATCATGACTTCTTGCTCCAAGAATAACACCAACCAGCGGGAAAAAGAGCTGGTAAATGCCGACAGTATCATGGAGGTTGCCTATCGCTACTATGACCAAGCGAAATTCAACAAGTCGATAGACACCTGCCGTGCAGCAATGAAGATTTATAAGAATGCAGGCGACTCATCGTCACTTAGCGACTGTTATTCCCACATGTCGGCTTGCTTTCAACGAATAAGCATCAACGACTCGGCCCTGAACTACGGCTTTACGGGACTTAGGATTGATGAGAGGTTAAAAGATAAAGATCGCTTAAGCTCCACCTACAACAACCTTGCGGCTATCTACCTGAGCATAGAATGCCCTCGCGAAGCAAAAACCTTCATCAACAAAGCCATTGATTATGAACTGTCGATAAAGCCCGAACATCCCAACAAATTGTCAATAAGATATGGAATAGCAGCCGAGGTATATCTCAAGTTGAACAATACCGACTCGGCATTAATGTACATTTCCAAATCATTTGCCATTGATTCGGCAGCAGCCGATACAGTTCACATGGCGCGCCGCTTAGCAGTCATGGGAGACATCTATACCGCAAGAGGTCAAAAAGATGATGCCCTAAAAAGCTACAACCAAGCCATTGAGCAACTCACGGCTACAGGTGACAAATATTCGCTAATGATTACCTACAAGAACCTGGGTGCGCTGCATGAAAAGTCGGGCAACCCATCAAAGGCCCTCGAGTGCCTTGAGAAGAGCACCGAGATTGCCAGGGAGTGCAACGCCCGACGCATCTTACAACAAAACTATTTCATGATGGCCACATTGCTCAAAGGAAGCAATCAAGGCAAAGCCTTTGATTACCTTAGCAAGAGCAATAACCTGAAAGACAGCATCTACTATGATGCCACAAGCGACCTCACCTCGCACTATGCCATGATGCTTGAGTCACAGCAAAAACAAATCACCATTGAAGAGCAGCAACACTCGCTCACCACGCAACGACTCATCATCATTGCAACCTCGATTGCCGTGCTGCTTCTCTTGCTGGTTAGTGCCGCACTTTTCTTCATTAACCTGCTGAGGATGCGCGCCCAGCGTGCCGAGAAAAACGCAGAGCAGATGAAAGACCTGTTCTTCACCAATGTCACCCATGAGTTCCGCACCCCCCTGACAGTTATACTTGGCGAAACCGAAGCACTTAGGACACAAGACACGTCAAACGACAACCAGCCACGTTATAATGCCATCATCAATCAAGGCAATCACATGATGGAGCTTGTTAACCAGTTATTAAGCATCTCAAAAGTGAGAAGTGCCATTGGCTCACTTGAATGGCACCACGGTGACATCGCAATGATGGCAAAGATGATAATTGAGAACATGAAGCTCAATGCCGAGGCTCAGGACAAGACCATTGAGTTCTCAAGCGACGGGAAAGACTACAACATTGACTTTGTGCCCGAATATTGCCACAGCATAATGACAAACCTCATAGCCAACTCGCTGAAATTCACAGACGAAGGCGGGGTAATAAAAGTGGACATTTCACGGACAAAGAACAAAGCCATACTCACAATTAGCGACAATGGATGCGGCATCAAGTCAAAAGACCTGCCACACATTTTTGAACTATTCTATCAAGGCGATACTGAGAAGTCGAGCATAGGAACCGGCATTGGTCTCTCCCTTGTGAAGCAGATGACCGAAGCCATGAACGGTTCCATTGATGTAAAGAGCGAAGAAGGACTTGGAACCACATTCGTCATTAACATACCTGTGCGTCACGATAATGGAGGTTATCCTCAATGGGTGCCAAAAATCTTGTCACAGCCCCACCCTGCCACAGTACAAAATGAAGATGCTGACGGAATTGAAGACCATGAGCTTCCCGACAGCGGTGAGAAACCCATAGCCCTGATTGTTGACGACAACGATGACGTGGCAATGTATATAAAACATGTGCTTGACGGGAAATATGATATAGTGAGGGCATCGAATGGCAATGATGGCCTGAGCAAAGCGAGAGAAATCATTCCCGACATTATTATCACCGACTTAATGATGCCTGTGATTGACGGTTATGAAATGTGTCGCCAAATCAGAGCCGATGAGCTTCTCAACCATATCCCCATCATCATTGTTACCGCCCGCAGCAGCGACAAGGACCGACTTGAAGCTCTCGCCGTTGGTGCCGATGCTTTTCTTGTGAAGCCATTCAACAATGAGGAATTGAAGGCACTTGTCGAGAACCTGCTCAACAGCAGGCAGTTGCTACGTGAAAAATTCCAAGTCAAGCTCAACTCTCCCATAGATGAGCCTGTATTAGAACCGATGATTGAGAATACCCTTCAGTCACCCACCATAGCTGTAATCAGCCAAAAGAATACCGCCTTTATTGAGAAAGTAAAAGCTGTGATTAGCAAGAACATTGACAACAGCGATATGAATTCCACATTCATCGCCGACAAGATGAACCTGAGCCAACGCCAGCTAAACCGCAAGGTTAAGAGCGTGATAGGCATTGACACCGCCAGCTACATTCGCGAAGTGAGGATTTCGGTTGCCAAAGACATGCTCATCAATACCGATGACCCAGTAACCGAGATTGCCGAGAAATGTGGTTTTGATTCAAGCAGCTACTTCTCTAAAATCTTTAAACAGGAGACACACTGCACTCCCACAGAATACAGAAAGAAACAAAGCGAGTAACCAATTAGGGGTTAATGAAAAACACCATGCGTCAACTACACATGGTGCTTTTTGTTGTTGTGAGACACATGAGGTTTTCACTTGTGAGCCTCGGCTTTGCGTGTTGCTACTTCCTTGTCGATTTGTGATAAAGTAGCCCGAAGTTTCGACAATAGGTTGTCAAACACCTTTCGGTCAATTGCCACACAAGAATCGAAGTTCTTATCGTAGAAATTGATAGCTTCGGTATTGCCTTCGAGCACCTTCTCAAACTCTTCATAAGAAATTTTCTTGTTGATAAAATCCTGTGCGGCTTTTCTTGCAGAACCATCGGTAATCTTATACAACATGAAATTAGGAGTGTTGAACTTAGATAGTTCTTCATAGACAGGCTCCTGTCCCATGCCATCGATAGATGTAACGTCATCTCCTGTAGAAATTACAGCACCCACACCGTTGCTGTCGTCGGGAGGAGCAGCTTCGCCTTCATCCGATTCACAAGCCTCGCCGTTACCCTCATTCTCGGCAATGTAGCGATGTGTTTTCTCAAACTCGGAAAACACTGGGTAGAAACGAGCTGTAGAATAATTCTCGAATGCTTTATTATAGGCCTCGGCATCGTCTTCCGACTCGATGAAACTCACCTTAGGCTCGTCGCTTTGGTTATCAATATAGATATAACCAGGACCCTTGTTGCAGCCTGTAACGGCAACCATCACAAGAAGCGCCATGAACAGTAAATTGTATTTTTTCATAATATAAAAATGTCGTTAAACAAAAATTCGCTTGCAAAGATAATAAAAGTTTTTAGTTATTAGCACTTTGCTATTAGTTTTTTGTACTTTGCGTTGTATTAATTTTCACAATCTTCTTGAGATAAGAAGGGCTGAGTTCATTGACAAAACGGTCGAAAATGATTCTCGACGCCAAAGTTCCGCGGTTGATAGCATCGAGGGTGATGCGGTCAAGGGAATCGACGAGAATGCTGTCTTGAGTCACAAACTCGCGCTCTTTTTGAATGTTCACAATCGAATCGGGAGAGGCAAGTGCGAGATACTGGTTGTGGAGCCCCCTGCGCGATGCCTGTAAATGCATGCGCGATTTCAAGAAGCTGAAGTATTCATGATTCAGCTCACCGGCAGTCACCACAACACCTTTATCGGTAATAGAAATTTCCGTTTCACCCTTTTCAAGAACAAAGAAAAATGGGATAGTGTCGTTGTCAAACCTGAGAAATGCCACACAAGGGCACTCGATTTGTCCCTCAAAAACGAAAGCACCGCTCGCACTGTCTAATCCCACCGATGCTACATGATAGACTCTATCGTAGGCATCCTCAAACAAAAGCAGAGACACGCTATCGGTGTGCAGTGACGGCTCTATCGTGCAACTAACCTTATAGTGAGTGTCATCAAGCCTCTCGACGCAACTTGTCGAAAAGCCAAGCAATAAAGAAATCAATAGAAAATGCAATAAATATTTCATGCTATAAATTTACTTGTCTAAATGAACGTCCATCTGTGGGAATGGGAAGTGAATGCCATTACTTGGCAACTGCTTGTAAATAGCCTCGTTAACACCATAAAAGACACCCCAATAGTTTTCGAAAGTGGTCCACGCCCTCACCACAAGGATGACTGAGCTGTCACTCATTTCCTCGACCCATACCGTGGGAGTGTAATCAATCTTAAACATCTTATCATCAATCTCATGACGATGTTCCTCACGCCATTCAGCAGCTTTGGCCTGCAACTGCTTGTGACGACGCATCAAGCGATTATACCAAGTGGATTTCTCTTTTTCTTCTTTTTCATTTTCATTATCCGCAACCTTTTGAGAAAGAGATTTCGCTTCATGCTCGGTGCCATGGACAAGAACTCTTTCATCAGAGTTGAGAATATCGATAATGACCTTGCGCGCGATGTCAACATCGTCGCCATAACTGATACTCACCCTCCACTCAAGCCTCCGGGCATGTTCACGAGAATAGTTGTTGACAGTGCCGTTTGAAAGCCCACCGTTAGGAATAATTATCGACTCATTATTATAGGTTGTGATAATCGTGTGGAAAATCTGTATTTCCTTGACAAAACCCTTATGGGTCTCAAACTCGATATAATCGCCCACACGATAAGGCTTGAGGAGCAAAATGAGCACACCACCGGCAAAGTTCTGCAATGTGCCACTGAATGCCATGCCAATGGCGATACCAGCCGAGGCAAAGATAGCGATGAAGGAGCTTGTCTCAATGCCCATGATGCTGATGACAACAATGACAAGGATAAAGAGGAACGTTATCTTGAACAGACTTAGGAGAAATGTGGTGAGAGAACGATCAACGTCACGCCCTATCATCAAGGTACGCAGCAGGTTGTGAATCTTATTAATGATAAAACGACCTGCCACAAACACAGCAACCGCAGCCAAGATGCGAAGGCCTAAAGTTACACCTGTGTCGGTGAGCTTAGAGATAACATCGCTCCAGTCGAAATTCTTTATATCCTGTTGCAGCTTCTCGGGTGTGATAGAAGACAAAGAGTCGGGAAGTGCCGAGAACTTCTTTGTAACCTTTGCTAGAGAATCGGCTACTGCTGAATGAGATTGCAATAATATCGATAATAAAGTCATTTTAACGTATTTCTTTTTAAGCCACAAAAATAACACATTCTTGCCAACAAACGAACAAAGAAGGCAAAATTTATCTAAAAATATTAAAACTATGCACTCGTTGATGGTTTTGATAGTAACTTTGTCACTGTTAATCACATTTTTCATAATGACACGAATAGTATATACCATAATAATGCTTGTTGCAACGATGGGTGCCTGGGGACAAGCCATCCAGTCAATCAACAAGGAAAACATGAAATTTGAGAAAACCGACAAGCCCTTACAAATCAAGGTTAAGCCGGCTGTCGACAGTTCTATTCCCATCGACACCACCACGGTCTACTATGCCCTTGTGGACTCGGCCCAACACTACATAGGGCTAAATCAATGGAACGTTGCCGAGAGGTTTCTTATTGATGCCATAAAGTCGGAGCCAAACAATCCAAGCAACTCATTGCTGCTCTCCAACATTGCTACCATTCAGCGCCGTCAAGGCCGCATGCAGGAAGCAATCAACAATTACACCATGGCAATACACCTGACCCCCAATGCCGTTACGCTGCTCCTAAACCGTGCAGCAGTCTACACCTTAGTCGACAGCTTAGCGCTTGCACAAGCCGACTATGAGCGCATTATGGAGATAGACCCTGCCGACGTAGAATCACGTTACAACCACGGCATGATTGCCTTGAACCTTGGCGACACAAAAACTGCCCAGAAAGACTTTGACAACATCTTGAGCATCAATCCAAACTCAGGCATGGCCAAGCAAGGCGAAGGCTATCTTAACAAGCACTCGGGCAACTACGAGAAAGCTGCACAATGTTTCAGTGAAGTGATAAAAGTTAAACCCAGTGCTACCCTTCTTGCCAACCGTGCCGACTGCTACCTTGCAATAAAGCGGCTCAATGATGCCTCAATCGACATAGCCAATGCCCTTGAACTTGACCCCGACGACCCATTCATCTATGTGCTTCGTGCCAAGCTCAACAAAATGCGTTTCAACCGCGAGGACATGACTCGCGACATAAAGCTTGCTGTAGCCCACGGCCTTAACGAGAGCGAAGTGAAACAATTGATTGGAGAATAAAAGCCGTCGACGGGTGAGTTGGTTAACCCAACAGTCATATTCATCTTTTTTTAAAAGAAAATGTCGTTTAAAATTATTATGTAGAGAATTTGGCAGATTGGCTAAAAGGTTGTAATTTTGCATCGCATTTTTTAGGACTGGAGTGGTGCTCGAGTGGCTGAAGAGGCACGCCTGGAAAGCGTGTAACCGTCACAAGCGGTTCCCGAGTTCGAATCTCGGTCACTCCGCGAGATAAAGAATCAGGCAGGTTATTTCCCTGCCTGTTATTTTTGACGTGTATTTATTCGCTAAAAGTGTGATATAAGTTTAAATGGTTATGTATTATTTCAAATTTATGACTACTTTTGCAGTCAAAAATCAAGAATAATCAAAATACGAGCTTTTACAATAAAATGAACAAGATTAAAACGAACACCTTAACACAAGTCAAGGACTATGTTATGATTACTTTAGGCCTTGTGTGCTACTGCTTTGGCTATTCGGCATTTCTGTTGCCGGAGAAAATTGTAACCGGTGGCGTTACCGGTTTGGCCTCACTTCTCTACTTTGGTTTGGGATGGAATGTTGCAATCACCTATTATGTCATCAACGCCATTCTGTTAGCCATAGCATTCAGGACAGTTGGCAAACAGTTTGTGATTCGCACTGTTATAGGAGCTACCATCGCCACATTGCTGTTGGGTGTGATGGTGCCATTGTTCAAAGCGCCAATCGTTGCGCAGCAGCCCTTCATGAACGTGATAATCGGTGCTGTACTGTGCGGTATGGGTCTTGGAATTGTCTTTACTCATAACGGCAGTTCGGCAGGTACCGACATCATTGCCGCAATGGTGACAAAACACAGCAATATATCCTTTGGCCGTACAATGATTTATATCGACCTACTCATCATCAGTTCAAGTTATCTAATATTCCACACACTGGACAAGATAGTATATGGTCTTATATTCATGTTTATCTGTTCCATTTCTGCCGACATGGTTATAGACAGCAACCGTCAGAGTGTCCAGTTCATGATTTTCTCCAAGAAGTGGAAAGAGATAGCCAATGCCATTACACGTGAGGCCCATCGTGGTTGCACAGTGCTTCATGGGACAGGCTGGTATACCCAGAGTGAGGCTACGATATTGCTTGTAATGTGCCGCAACTATGAAAGCATGAGAATATTCCGCATCATAAAGGCTATTGATGAGGACGCGTTTGTGTCTCAGGCAAAGATTAAAGGAGTGTATGGCGAAGGGTTTGACCACGTTAAAGTAAGACTTCAAAAAGAGGAAGCCGAGGAAATAGCCCAAGACGCCATGCCAATAACAGAAGCCCAAGAGACTCCCAAGGAGTAATTGACATCGTGGCAGCTATAAGGATTTCACCTCATAAGAGAGCCAAAATCCTTTTGGCATCATTTTTGCAATTATCACTAAAAATAGTTGTAAAAAATTTGGTCTTATTAAAATAAAAGATGTAATTTTGCAACTGTTTACAAGACTAACAATAATTATTTACTTAACTATTTAATTTAAATCATTATGGCATACGTAATTAGTGACGATTGTGTAGCATGTGGAACTTGCATGGATATGTGTCCAACTGGCGCTATCAGCGAGGGTGACATCTATGTAATTGACCCCGACACTTGCATTAGCTGCGGTTCTTGCGCTGAGGCATGTCCAAACGAGGCTATTAGCGAAGGCTAAAAATTAATAGCTTATAACGAAAAAATTGCATCACGTTCTCGTTTAGAGGATGTGATGCTATTTTTATGGGTGAAGAGCTGAGCATTACAAGATTTTTATTAATTTTGCACACATGAAATCATTATATAGAAATAAGGTTAAGAGCTCGTCGTTATGGTTTTATCTTGCGGCAGCCGTGTGCATTATAGTTCAGTTGCTCTCGGTAGAATATCACTTCAACGTGATAGCCGACTTGCATTGGTTGGAGCACATTGACGCAACCACAATCATCAAACTTATCATAAACGGCATTGCCGATGCTCTGATACTGATGCTGCCATTTGTAGCCCTGAAGCCCCAATGGCGCAAGTGGAGCTGGATTGTAATATGGCTCATAACGCTGTGGAGCCTTGCCCAGCTGCTCTACATGCCCACCTATCGCGACCTGATGCCATTCTCTTCATTCCTGCTGGTGGACAACATGGGAGGCACACTCGCCAAGAGCACCATTGGCTCATTCACCTATGGAGACCTTGAAGTGATATTACCACCCATATTGCTGTACGTTGCTTACCGATTGTGGTTCAAAGACGGCATTGAGAGCGAAACCATAAGTTGCGGTCGCCGATTACTGCTATGCATGCTAAGCATAGTGGCATTTATAGGAATACGTGTCGGTGTGAGCGCATGGCACTATAATGATGACGATACCATAAAAAGTTACAGCGAGCAATTAATCAATGACTATTGCGTGATGTGGACCAGCCAAGGCGACTATTTAAACCTTAACGGAGCCGTACCCTATACCACTTATTGCGTCCTAACTTCAATTTTCAACAAAACCACCCTTACTCCAGAAGAAAAACAAGAAGTGGTGAGATTCTTAAACGACCAGCAGCAATGCGGCGACAACGACTATGCCACCGCACGAGGCAAGAATGTAATATTACTGGTGGTAGAATCACTCAACTCGTGGGTAATAGACCTTAGACTAAACGGGCAAGAAGTAACACCCACGCTAAATGCCTTGTACCGTGACAGCGTGAACAACCTGGTATCAACCAAAATGAAGTCGCAGGTTAAGAACGGACGCTCCAGCGATGGCATTTTCATGTATAATACCGGCCTACTGCCTCTAACCACTCAAGTAGTTGCCAACACCTTTGGCGACGTGCCCTACCCCTCACTTGCCAAGATTTTAGGCAGCTACGACACCTTCTACGCCTGTTGTGACGAGCCAAACCTGTGGAACGTTAAACAAATGTCTTCAAACTACGGCTACAAAGATTTTTATGGCAAACAAGAGATAAAAGAGACGTTAGAAGCCAATGAGTATCTACTTGACAAGACATTGTTAGAAAAGGTGACAAAGCTGATACCCCAACGCAAGCAACCATTCATGGCACTGATTGCCACTGCGGGGATGCACCACCCCTACAATACCCCAATGGAGCCAATGACGTGGATTCAGAGCAGTGGACTATATACTCGTGAAGTGAGGTGCTATCTTGAAAGCGCCAACGCCTTTGACAGCGCTTTAGCACAATTTCTTCAAGATTTAAAAGCTCAAGACATCTATGACAACACAATGATAGTCATCTTGAGCGACCACAACGAGATGGTTGATTACTCGCCTAAAGGACGCCCCTCAATAGACATGGAAGGAGACAACTGTGTGTTCATCGCCATAAATGCGGGACAGGACGGACGCATTAACGGTCCATTTGGACAAATTGATGTTTTCCCCACACTGCTTGACCTATTGGGTGCCAATTCTCCAAAATGGAACGGCTTGGGCTATAGCCTGCTTCGCAACGACGTACATTCGGCAGCGTTGACTCCCACCTCGGTAGTTGGAGGCAGTTCACTGCTTGGTCGCCAACAAGAAGCTTGGCGCATCAGCGACCTGATAATAACCAGCCGCTGGTTCGAGCCCAAATATTGAAAACAAGAGAAAGATGCCTATCCTAAAAACAGCGAAAGCGAGTCTCTCGACTCACTTTCGTTAATTCTGTCTTAATAAACCAAACTTATCACATTAAAAAAATGTATTTTCTCATAATATTTAGATATCTTTGCAATGTAGATTATCGAAGCAAAAACAAAACTTCATAATCACGCAACAAAAATAATATATTCTTTTCAAATATACAAATATTTTTTCAAAAAAACTTCATTAAAATACAATAAACCCTTAATTTTATTGTATACAAACTGAATAATTACTATATTTGAGACAAAAAACACAATAGAAATGGAAGCACAAGACTGGAAAGCAAAACTTGGAGCAGCATTCAACATCGCCCCTAATGAAGCTGAAGACACCCAAGAAAATGTTGCTGCCAAATCACCATTAGAGCAACAAGGCAAACAAAAGATAGACATCATCCTTGACAAGAAAGGCCGCAACGGCAAGCAAGCGACCATCATCGCCAACCTTCACCTTGACGACGAAGCCCTAAAAGAACTTGCATCGGACCTCAAACGAGCATGCAGTGCCGGCGGTTCGGCACGTGGCAGCGAGATACTCATTCAAGGAGACAAAAGAGATAAAGTACTCTCCTATCTTATCAACAAAGGCTATAAAGCAAGAATAATCTGAACAATATGTCGAATGGAGAAATAAAAATAATAAGAGCTTCGGCTGGTTCGGGAAAGACCTATACCCTTGCCCGAACCTATATCACCAACCTCATAGGAGTGAAAGAAGACAGTAATGTTGGCGAGGAGATGTATCACCTGCGCGAAGGCAGTGACTTCTACAACCACATCCTCGCCATAACATTTACCAACAAAGCCACCAACGAGATGAAAGAGCGCATCATTACCCAGCTCTATGAACTTGGTAATGGAGAAGGTGACTACGTTGATTTTTTTAAAGAGCATTTCTCCAATGACTTTGATTCGATCAAGACCGCTGCAAAGCAAGCCTTGTGTTCCATTCTATTCAACTATGGCAGCTTCAACGTATCGACCATCGATTCCTTCTTCCAAAAGATATTGAGGAACTTTGCCCGTGAGTTAGACCGCGACTACAATTATGATATTCAGCTAGATGAGAACTATGCCACACAAGTAGCTGTTCATGACTTCCTCTTAGAGCTGGGAGGCGACCGCCCTGGTCAAACAGCGATAGACGAGTGGGTTAAAGCCTTCATCCTTAACAACCTCAGTCAAAACAAAAGCTGGAACATCTTCAACAACTCATCGGCATTGGAGAGCTTTGCAAAAATCATCTACAAAGAGTTCTTCAGGGAACATCATGATGCAATCATAAAGTATCTAAAAGACATTGGGTCGGGTCACAGCCTATCCAGAATAATGCGCTTCAAGAAAGCTCTTGTCGAATGCCGCAATGAGCAAGAGAAACAGCTGAAAGAATGCATCTTTCAATACAAACCATTCTTTGACAAGCATGGATTTCCTGAGGAAGCCATCAAGAAAAACAATATTGTGGGGAAGCAATTCTACAATGGCGACACTAACGTTAAATTAGACCAAGTCAATGAAACCCTACAAAAATATGCCAGCAACAAGGAGTCACTTGTCGAGAATATCCTGTACAAGAAATATAAGGACACTGCAAGCCAAAGCGCCTGTGAAGAGTTTTCACAACTTGCACGAGACACCTGTTATTACTGGAGCATGATTCCATTTCTCGACAGTGTGATTAACAACATCTGGAACCTGGGATTGCTTGGAAGAATCGACAACAAGCTTGAGCAGTACCGCAAGGACACCAACTCGATACTAATAGCCGACACCAACGACCTCATTGGCAAAGTGCTTGACTGTGGTGCCACGTTCATCTATGAGCGCGCCGGCACCCACTTCTTCAACTACATGATAGATGAGTTTCAAGACACCAGCCGCAAGCAATACCAAAATTTTGAGCCATTGCTTAAAGAAAGCTGCTCGGCAGGCAATAACAACCTAATCATAGGCGATGAGAAACAATCAATCTACCGCTTCCGCAACAGTGACCCAAGCATGCTGAGAGAAGAACTTGGCGAGCATTTCAGCTACTTTGCCAAGAATATCACCCTTGACACCAACTATCGCAGCTTTCCCGCCATAGTAAACTTTAACAATATCTTCTTTCAAACAATCATCAGTGACTTCTGCCCCGATGATACAACACTGTCATCGCTCAAGAAAACTTACAAAAACATTAATCAGGAAAAGCACCAGAAATCCAAGCAAGGATTTGTGCGCTTCAACATTGTTGAGGAACAAAGCGATGCCAGCGAATTGCGCCAAAGCATACTCGATGCCCTACCCGATTACATCAATGCAATAAGGTCGAGAGGATATGCGATGAAAGACATTGCCATTCTTGTGAACCGAAATGCCGAGGGCAACGATGTGATAGAACAAATACTGCAGTACAACCAGTCGCTAAGCGACAACGACCCACGCGTCATAAATGTGGTGTCGAACGAATCGCTGCTACTCAAGAATTCCCCATCGATAATGCTCATAATAAGCATGCTGCGCTTTATTGATGCCACTCAATACAAGATTGAAGAAGAAAATGAGGGTAACGAGCCGCTTGCCAGTTTTCTCAAGCTAAGGCTTTCACGGCAAAAGCAATACAAAGTCCTCAACACCTTCCAGGGCAAGTTGCAGAAAGAGGCCGATGATGCCACTGCCGGAGAATTGCTACTCGAGAGCTTCAAAGAAGACCGTGCCATGAACTCAAAGAGTCAAGCCGAACAGTTAAACTACTATTCCAGCGTTACACAAGAAGTCATGCCAAACAAGCAGACACAACTCACCAACCTCACCAACATAGTAGACAACATCATCAAGAAATATATCTTACCACAAGCCAACGAAGTAGACGGAACTACACACTTGGCCGACAATGCCTTTATAATGAGCTTTACCAGCGAGGTTCATGACTTTGTAAAGCATCGCAACGGCGGTACAATAAAAGAGTTCCTTGAATATTGGGACGTCGAGAAAGAAAAACTTGCCGTGAGGTCTCCGTCAAACACCGATGCCATCAACGTGATGACCGTTCACAAGTCGAAAGGTCTGGAATTCAAATGTGTAATCATCCCCTTTGCCGACTGGAAACTCATCAACGAAGACAGCGTGTTTTGGATCAAACAAGAAGAATGGCTTGGTAACAACAGCACCGGCAAGCCCATAGCCGGCATTGACGACAAGGAAATCCTGCCTCCACTAATTCCTGTCTCCAACACGAAGAAGACGAAACTCACCAATTTCTTCGCCGCGCAAATTAGTGAAGAGCAAGAAAAGAGCCTCATTGACAACCTTAACAAGCTTTATGTGGCTTTTACCCGTCCTAAAGATGAGTTACACGTCTTCGTTCCACATAAAAAAGAAAAGACACAGTCGGGACAGAAAGAAAAAACAACTAAAGTGCAAAAAGAAGAAGCCCAGCCTACCAGCACGTCGGGCTTGCTCATCAAGTACATTCCCGCGCTAAGTGGAGACGAGCTGTCGTTTAGCCATGCCGAAGAGCAACTGCCATGCCCGATGAATGGCGACAGTGACACCCCCATGACACTAAAAGTCACCACTTACCATGCCGGCCGCCCCACAAGCCTCGAAGAGAACGAACTCGAAAGAGAAAAAGAAACCAGGAAAAAGAGCAAAAAGAAGAGCATCAAGACCGCCACTATGACCGACTACAAGGTATTAGACCGCCTGATGCCCGTCCACATAAAGGTTGACAACGGCAACATTTTCATCAACGAAGGCAAGAGAATGCACGACATTCTGAGCCATATCAAAGACCTCAATGACTTTGACTCGGCGATGAAATATGCTCAGGACAACCTTCTCTTTGAAGGCAACAGATATTGGACGCGTGAACGGCTTGAAGAATTGCTCAATACAATAAAAAGTAATGCGAACTACAGGAGCTGGTTTGACGAGCAAAACACTGTCCTCAATGAGCGCACGATAAGCCACATAGGTCCCGACAAAGACTTTGAGCACCTGCGCCCCGACCGCATAGTTCGCCGTCCCGACGGAGAGATATTGGTCATCGACTACAAGTTTGGCTACAAGCACGATGACGACACCGTGAACGCCGACCGCGAAAAAGTCGCCGCTTACATGTCAACCTTGCGAGAGATGGGGTTTGCCCAAGAGAAGATGAGAGGCTACCTGTGGTATGCTCGTCACAACATCGTCATTCCAGTAGAATAATCACTGGTCATTGCCGAGAATCGTCTTGGCAATCAAGTCCAAAGCGTCAAAGTCGGTTTGGTCTACATGAACCGGCGTGACAGTAACATATCCCTTGCGCAACCAGTAGAAGTCGGTTCGGTCATCGTTGGGGTTATCCTCTTCGTAGTTTCCCAGCATCCAGTAGTAGTCCAATCCACGAGGGTCAACACGGTGCTCCCAGGTGTTGGTCCATTTTCCGGGTGCAGTAATGGCTATCTTAGTTCCCTTGATTCCGTCATCAACATCGGGGATGTTGACATTCAGACACACATTCTTGGGCAGACCTTTGTCGAGCACCTTGGCAATGACGTTGCGCATAATCGGGAGGCATGACGTGAAATCGGCATCCATTGCGTAATTGCCGAAACTGAAAGCCACACTTGGCAATCCCGCCATAGCCGCTTCCATGACCACGCCAAGCGTGCCGCTATAGAGCACACTATTGCCATGATTAAAGCCATGGTTCACCCCTGAGAGCACCAGGTCGACCTTTCGGTCACCCACGAGCACACCGAGTCCCAGCTTAGCGCAATCGGTAGGTGTGCCATTCACTGCATAGAGAGTGAGCCCCGGTTCCTCCTTCTTCTTGAGCACCCTAAGCGGCTCGGCCATGGTGATAGACGACGCCTTTCCACTCTGGTGGTTGAGCGGAGCTGCCACAATCAGGTCGCCAAATTCCCTCGCCACTTGAATTAAAGCCTTAAGTCCAGGATAGTTATAGCCATCATCATTACTTATAAAAATCAAAGGTCTCATATACTACATCTTTTTATATTTCAAACGTAAACTATTAAGTACCACCGAGAGGCTGGAAAGAGCCATCAAAGCAGCCGCCCACATGGGAGTGATTTGGAAGTTGATGCCAAAGAGGTGCATCACTCCAGCAGCCAACGGGAGGCATACCAAGTTATAAATAAAAGCCCAGAAGAGATTCTGCCATATCATTTTCACGGTGCTCCTGCTCAGAGCCACAGCAGCAGGCAAATTGCTCAAGTCGTCACCCATAAGCGTTACCTGCGCCACGTCCATCGCGAGATCGGTCCCCGACCCTATGGCAATACCCACGTCGGCAAGAGCCAGAGCCTGAGTGTCGTTAATGCCGTCGCCCATCATCGCCACGGTTTTACCCTGGGCTTGCAACTCCTTGACCAGAGACTCTTTGTCGGAAGGCATAACATTGCTTTTATAGTGCTCAACACCTGCTTTTTGAGCCCAATACTTCACTGCGTCGTCCTTATCACCGCTGAGCATGTAGACCTCAATGCCTTGGTTTTTCAATGCTTCGACAGCCTCGCGAGCATTAGGCTTGAGCGACTCACGTTCATCGAGCGCCAAGCCATCGGCCTTAGTGAAATCAACCACATCCTTGTTAGGAATTGTGATGGTGCCGGTCTTGTCGGTGACAAGAGCATCTACCTTGCACAGACGCTCGAGAGCTGCAGCATCCTTGATAAGGATTTTGCGCTCGGCAGCCTTCCCTATTCCCACCATCAGAGCCGTTGGCGTTGCCAGCCCCATAGCACACGGGCAAGCCACCACCAGCACTGCCACTGCCGACATGATGGCGTGAGGCAGAGCATCGGCACCAGAAATAATGAGCCACAAGCCAAAGGTGAGCATGGCAATCGTCGCGACCACAGGGACAAAAACACTTGCCGCCTTGTCGACAAGACGCTGCACCGGAGCTTTAGAGCCCTGTGCCTGCTGCACAATGGCGATAATCTGTGCCAGTGCAGTATTCTCCCCAATCTCCCGAGCCCTCATTCTTATTCTGCCCTGACTCGGAATGGTACCGGCAAGCACCTTGTCGCCTATTCGTTTCACGGCTGGAGTGGGCTCGCCTGTTATCATACTCTCGTCGACATAGGCGGCATCGTGGGTCATAAAACTCGATGCCCAGGTCACCTCGCCATCGACAGGAATCTTCTCACCTGCCCTGACTTCTAAAAGGTCACCTTTGTCAAGAGTAGAGATAGGAACCATTTGTGCCTGAGGCTCACCCTCAACAGGCTGTTTCTTAGTGACAACCCTTGCCGTCTTTGGGGCCATGCCCATGAGTTGGCGCAAGCTGCTGGCAGTACTGTTTTTAGCCTTTTCTTCGAGAAGACGTCCGGTGAGGACAAATGCGATAATCATTGTAGCGGCATCGAAATAGGTGTGCCACTCAATGCCTCGCTCGCCCCAAGTTGCCTCACCCCAAAAGGTGTTAAAGACGCTGAACAGGAAGGCGATAGCCGTCGACAGGGTGACAAGGGTGTCCATGCTTGCCGTCTTGTGACGGAGCTGCTTGAAGGCATTGACATAGAACTGCCTGCCACAAATTATAATGCAGGCAAGGGCAAAGATGAGTGCCAGCTGGCAGGCTGCATCACGACCGCCCACGTTGACTAATTGCATCGTCAGGCACATCACTATTGCCGAGAACACCCACGCCATGATGGTCTTGCGCCACAGCAGCTTGGACTCACGAGCTTCAATCTCACGTAGACTTTGCCCGTCGTCAATGACGAGGTCGTATCCGATGTCACTAATCTGCTTCTTGATTTCTTCAAGAGTGACCTGCGATGGGTCAAAGTCGATGAGTGCAGTGCGTCCCACGAGGTTTACCGAAGCCTCGCTTATGCCGTGTATTGAGTTCAACTTGTTCTCCACATTGGCCGAACATGCCGAACAAGCCATGCCGATGACTGGTAGAGTCTTGCGCATCAAATTGTCATTTCGAAGCGTCCGAGGTCGTCGACAGCATCTTTCATAGCCTGAGGTGTGACCACCGTCTCGTCGTAATCGACAGTAACACAGGCATCTTCAAGGCTTACTACCGCATCAAGAACTCCTGGCAAAGCCTTTATTGTTTTTTCCACGTTGGCTTTGCAGTTTACACATTTCATCCCTGTAACTTTGAATGCTTTTTTTGTCATAATAAGTGTGGTTTTTAATTTGAGCACAAAATTAATGAAAAAAAATGAAATAATGGTGGTAGAGGTGGCGGTTTTCTTTTCTATCAGGATAGGAGTAACTAAGAATGACTAAGAGTGGGTAGGAGTGGGTATAAATATAAGAGCGCCACGAGGGTATCTCGCGGCGCTTAAGGTTCTTGATTATTCCGTGTGGAAAAAAACCACTAAAACGTCTACTTTAGTTGCCGAGCATTATATCGTAGATTGCGGTGACATCGGCACTGGTGACATAGCCGTCGCCGTTGACGTCGG